>JBPCMW010000046.1:0-26781 GCA_051001875.1 Solirubrobacteraceae bacterium
CCCCCCTCTCTCTTCCCCTCCTCCCCCCCCCCCCCCCCCCCCCCCCCCCCCCCCCCCCCCGGGCCATCTCACCACCACTTCTGTTCGCGTGCCTCGGGAGTCCCGCCGGTGTGGTCGAGACCGTCGAGCGCGGACAGGTCGGCCTCGGAGAGCTCGAAGTCGAAGACCTGACCGTTCTCCTCGATCCGTTCGCGATGCGTCGACTTCGGTATCACCAGCGCGTTGCGTTGGATGCACCAGCGCAACAACACCTGAGCCGGGGTGCGCCCGACTCGTTCGGAGATCTCCACCACCGCCCGGTCACCCAGGTGCTTGCCGGTGCCCAGGGGACTGTATGCCTCCAGAGCGACGTTGTGCTCGGAACATGCCTCGAGCAAGCCGCGGCGGTACTCGAACGGGCTGAACTGCACCTGGTTGACCACCGGTGGCGAGGAGGCGATGCCGATGACCTCAGACAGCTCCGTGGCGCTGAAGTTGGATACGCCGATCGAGCGCGCGTAGCCGAGCTCGCGAGCCCTCTCCATCCCCGGCCAGGCCCACGTTGGGCCGCCCTGAGGCCAGTGGACGATGTACAGGTCGAGATAGTCGACACCCAGGCGGCGAAGACTCTGCTCCGCCTCCACCTCGGGGTCTTCGTGGGCGGGATAGAACTTCGTCGTGAGAAAGATCTCCTCACGCGGAACCCCGCTGTCACGGAGCGCTCGGCCCACGCTCTCCTCGTTGCCGTAGGCCTGAGCCGTGTCGATGTGCCGGTATCCCAGCTCCAGCGCCCAGCGAACCGCGTTCTCGGTCTCGTCTCCGTCCGGCACCTGCCAGACACCCAGGCCCAGCCACGGCATCTCCGCGCCGTCGCCCAGAATGCGCGAGCTGTCCAACGGTGCAGTGGCTCCTTCTGGCATCTCTGCCTCCTGTGGTCGAATTCGCTCTCAGCCTAGAGTTACCCCGGCCGCGCCGTCGCGACGAGCGAGATCGACAGGAGGTCTCTCAGCCGGCTGCCGGCGCGTCCTCGACGAACTGGGCTGACAGCCGTTCGGCCATGATCCGAATCTCGATGGTGCCGAACCTCGGCTGCGGGCGCACGTCCCACCACAAGAAGGTCGTCTCGGGAAACGCACCGGAGCGCAGCAGCACGTCGACGGCCTGCACCCAGTGCGCGTAGGACAAAAACACTCGGAGAATCCCCACGCGCGGGAACGCGTTGAACACCGGGATGCGGGCCGAGGCCAGTCCCGAATCCCGGCCCTGCCAGAACGGCGAATTGGCCGAGGCGGCGAGCATCAGCGGGAGGTGCGAGCGCATCGCGTTTCGAAGGGCGATCGCGCGCTCCGGGTCGGCCACACCGACGTGAACATGCAGGGCGAACGTCGGCTCCCGCCGTGCCAGCTCTCGCATCGAGTCGTGGATGAGCTGCTGACGCGTGCCGCTGGCCACTTCCGTCTCGGTCCAGACCGCGAACGGATGGGTTCCCGCACTCGCGGCGCGCCTTCCGAAGGCCTCGAGCTCACGCGCGAGGGCCGCCCGCAGCTCTGCGACCTCCTGCGCGGCGCCGGCCGCCTCTGCGTGTGGGGCGCTCGAGAGCTCGAGGGTGGCCTGGTGGGTTTCGCTGGTCGCTCGCGCCTGCAGCCCCGGGGGCAGCGCCGGCAGGATTTCGCCGACGCACTGGGCCAGCGAGAAATCCGCCGGATCGAGCAGCATGACCTCCTCCTCGATCCCAATGCTGTAGGGCTCGGAGGGCGTCCATTCCGCCCAAGGGGGTAGCTCCGTTTCCGGCGGGGCAGAATTGCCTCCCTGAATCTGCCCATGCATCCGAGTGGGTTCTAGCGGGGATCGATCAGGACGGCTTTGTCCAGGAGGACAAGATTCGACCGGGTCGTTCGGCCCGGTGTCCGTGAAGTCCCGCGCTAACTGATCGAGTTGATCGTGAGCTGCCGCGCGCCGGCGGGGGTCTGAACATCGATGGCGTCGCCCACGCGACGGCCGATCAGCGCCTTGGCGATCGGAGAGGCAACCGAAAGCGAGCCCTGGGAGGGCTTGGCCTCATGCGGAGACACGATCCGGAAGGTCCTCTGCTTACCCGAGGATCCGTCGGTGTAGGCCACTGTCGAGCCGTGCTCGACGATCTCGGTCGAGCCGGTGGTCTCCACCACGGTGGCGCCGCGGACCGACGCGCGGAGCTTGAGGATCCTCGTCTCGAGGTGCGCCTGGTCCTCCTTGGCCGCGTGATACTCCGCGTTCTCCTTGAGGTCTCCCCACTCCCGCGCCGTCTTGATCCGAGCCGCGATCTCGGTCCGACCCGTGCTCTCAAGCTCGCGGAGCTCTCGCTGCACCGTCGCGAGTTCTTCGGCTGTCATCGTGGTGCCCTCGTCCATGACCTCCAAAGCTAGCGCAGGCGAGCCCTACTTCGGTGTGTCCCGCGGATCGACAAACGGCTCCTCCTCCGCTGGGTGGCCGCCGATGATCTGCCGTTCGCGCTCCAACTCGGCATTCAGCTCGGCTCCGAGCAGGATCGCGACATTCGAAACCCAGAGCCAGACGAGGAAGATGATCACGCTGGCCAGCGCGCCGTAGGTCTTGTTGTAGGACGAGAAGTTCGCCACATAAAGCGCGAACAGCCCCGAGGCGATGAGCCACAGGACGACAGCGAAAATGCCGCCTGGGCTGAGCCAGCGGAAACCGGGGTGCTTCACGTTGGGGGCCGCCCAATACAGAATCGAGAACATCAGGCTGACCACCAGCAGCAGCACCGGCCACTTGGCGATGTCCCAGACGGTCACCGCCGAGCTGCCGACCCCGACGAGGTCGCCGACCTGACGCGCGAGGCCCCCCGTGACCACCACCGCCACTGCGCTGATCGCCAGCATCAGCAGCAGGACGATCGTCACCCCGATCCGCACCGGGATCGTCTTCCAGATCGGGCGGCCCTCCTCGATGTCGTAAATCGCGTTCGAGGCCCGCATGAAGGCGGCGATGTACCCGGAGGCCGACCAGATCGCTCCGGCCAGGCCGGCGACGAACACGATGCCGGCGGTCCCGCGACTGCCCTGGAGGTTCTGAACCGCGCTGGTGAAGATCGTGCGCGCGGCGCCGGGCGTGACCTTGGTCAGGTTGTCCACCAGTGGCTGGGTGGCCGAATGCCCGACCAGGCCCAGGATCGACACCAACGCGATCATGGCCGGAAAGATCGCCAGCACCCCGTAGTAGGTCAGCGCGGCCGCGAGGTCGGTGACATTGTCGTGGCGGAATTCGGACACCACGCGCTTGAGCACCGAGAACCACGACCGCGGCCGGACGTCGGTGGGAGCGTCCGGCGAGCGCTCCGAGGAGCGCTCTGCCGGCGGTTCCGCTGCGGCGCCCGGTCTGTCGGTTGCGCTTCCCATCCTCCGGTCCTCCTTTTCGGGTTGCCGGAGGACTTCCCGACCGCCGGAGCGACAAAACCGGCGAACCGCCCTCGGCGCGGGTGAGACGACCCGGCGCCCGGTCGGCGAGCACCGCCACCTGAACGCGCCTACGAGGGCGAGCCGACGACCGGTGCTCTGGAGGCAGGGGCGGTGAAGCCGCCGGCCAGTGACTCGAACGCCTGTGCAGCCGCGGCCGGCCCCCCCGCCGCCCTGAACCCGTCGGCGACGCGGCGCGCGCCGGAGGTCATGGTCATCGTCTCGCGAACCTTGTCGCGCAACCGCGCCGCGGTCAGCCGCTGGGCGGGCAGGCGCGTACCAGCCCCGGCCACCTCGACTCGGCGTGCGACCTCTAGCTGGTCTCGACCGAACGGAACGACGCAGACGGGCACACCGGCGGCGAGTGCCTTCTGAGTCGCGCCGGCACCCCCATGCGTGATCGCGCACGCGGCACGGGCGAGGATCGGAGTGTGGGGCAGGAAAGTCTCGACCCGCGCGTTCGCGGGCACCGGACCGGTCGGCATTGCCGCGGACGGGACGGTGGCGACTACCTGAACCGGCTCACCGGCCAGCGCTTCCAGGGTCGTCGTGACGAGCTGGCCGTCGTCCTGAAACTCCGATGAGGTGCTGACCAGCACGAGCGGCGACTCCAGCTCATCGAGCCAGGCCGGCGGATCCGACGGCGGCTCCCAGCTGCACGGGCCGACCATCCGCACCGACTGTGGCCAATCTGACCGGGGGTACTCGAACGGCTCCGCGGTCATGTAGAGCAGCAGCGGAGGCACGGTGTACATATCGTCGATCCGGGTGAACGGCGCTACCCCGACCGCGCTCCTCACGGCGTTGAAAGTGGGAAAACAGGCACGCTGAACCGACCGTGTGAGAACGGGTCTGAGCGCCCGGTCGCGCAGGCGGGCCAGCGGCCCCGCCGCCGGCTTGAGTCCGGGGCCGAACGGGGGCGCGTCGCGCGAGGACAGCGGCAGCGGATACGGAAACCACTGCGCCCACGGCCCACCCCAGGCTTCGGCTACCGCCGACGCGCCCAAGGTCATCGCGTCGACGAGGATTGCGTCCGGGCCCTCGGTCTCGATCGCGGAGCGCATATCCGCTACCTCATGCCCCGCTCGCCGTCCAAACGTCGCCATCCCCCGCTTCATCTTCCCGAGCGGGGTTCGCGCGAGGTAGTCGTCATGTTCGATCTCCTCGATCGACGGCGAGATCGGCGCGGTGGCAAAACCGCGGGTCTGCATCTGCGGCACTTGCGATGCCAGCGTGCGTACCGCGATCGTGTGGCCCCGGCCGGCCAGCTCATCGAGAATCGGTACCAGCGGATAGAGATGCCCGCGCGCGGGTGAGGTGTAGGCCAGAACCTTCATGTTTTCTCCTCGAGCAGCCGTTCGATTGCCTGGATCAGGGTGGCGCGTGCCTCAGCACGCGGCATTCCCAGCTCGTGAGACCACAGCCACCACGCCTGCACGTCGCAAAGCGCGATCAGCGCCGCCCGGCAGCGGGCACGATCCTTTGGTCTAAGCCGTTCCAGCCACGCTCCGAAGACGTGCTGGACCCAGTCGTAGTGGAGCTGACGCGCGCTATCACCGAGCTCCGTCACGGCCTTGCTTGCACCACCGCCGTTCCCGATCACGATGGCCCGCTCGCCGACCTGTTCGTAGTGGTCGAGCAGGTTGTCCACGGCCCCGGCGATGTCGTCGGTCGGAGCCGCCCAGCGCTGGTCGCGAACCAGGTCGAAGCCGTGTCGCAGCATCTGCTCGAGCAGCCCCTGCTTGCACCCGAAGTGACGTAGCAGCGTCTGCTTGGTCACGCCGGCGGCGAGCGCCATCTCCGCCAGCGAGACGTGCTCCCAGCGGCCGGAAAAAAAGGCTTCCGCGGCGGCGCCGATCAGCGCCTCGCGCGTTCGCTCCTGTGATTTGGCGCGCGCCGTCTGCGTGTACGAACGGCCGCCGGCGATAGCTTCCATGTTACCGACGGTAATGCGAAATCCGGATGTTGTCAACCTCGCCGCGCCACTCAGCGCCCTGCCCGCGTCGTTTATTTCGCCTGGGGCAGCTCCTGCGACAGCTCACCGAACAGGCCCATTACCTGTCCGAGGGCCTCGCCGGTGTACGCGAGACGATCCTGTCGATGTGTGGGTTTTGTTTAGGCTTCCCGGTGTAAGCGCACGCGACCAGAACGAGCCAACCAGACACGGAGGCAGGCGCGATGAGCACGATGCCCTGGGGTGAAGCTGCGGACTTTCCTGCTGTCTATGAGGAGCTGAACGTCCCGGCGTTTTTTACGGCGTTCGCCGAGGAGCTGCTCGACCGCGCCCAGCCGCGTGAGGGCGAGTCGATGCTCGATGTCGCGACGGGAACCGGCATCGTGTTACGGCGTGCCCGCGCCCGCTGCCCGGGGGTCGAGCGACTGGTCGGTTTGGACCTGACCCCGGGGATGCTTGCGGTTGCCCGCGGGAAGTCGGACGGGTTGGACATTGAGTTCTTCGAAGGCGATGCCGGCTTGCTGCCGTTCGAGGATGGTTCGTTCGATCTCGTCACCTGCCAGCAGGGTCTGCAGTTCTTCCCGGCCCGCGAGCAGGCGTTGGGCGAATTTCGCCGCGTCCTGGCCGCTGATGGGCGCGCCGTCGTCGCGTGCTGGTGCGAGGTGGAAACAGCACCGGGTCACCAGGCCCTCACTGATGTTCTGAGCCACCACCTGCCCGAGCTCGAGCCGGTGGCTCGTGTCCCGTTCTCGCTCTCCAGCGGCGATGAGCTTCGCCGTTTGCTTGACCAGGCGGGTTTCCGCGACGTCGAGGTGGAGCGCGTCGAGGGGACTGTGCGTTTCCGTTCGCCGGAGGAATTCACGCGATCCTTCATGGAGGGAACACCGATGGCCATCACAATGGCCGAGGTTTCGCCAGAGCAGCGCGATGCGCTGGCCCGCAACATCGCCCAGAGCGTCCGCGAGCGAGTCGGCGATCCGGTCATCACGACGATGGTCACCCACGTCGCAATCGCCCGGGCATAACCCCGGCCGAGCGTCACTGGCAAGGGTGGTGACCTGTGGCCGTCTCGAGCGATCGTCAGCATCCGACCGCGTTACGGAATGCCGGACACGCCTGAGCCATTCGCGGTGCCGACAGCAGCGTCACACGACGCCGAAACGAAGATCGAGGGACCGTGTGGACGTGGTCGAAGTTGACCACGCACTCGCTGGGAACGTCATCTTCGGCCGGCGTCAGGACCAACTCTGAGACGAGCTCGCGTCGCGTTCTCGTCAGCGCCGCCACGACGACCGAGTCGATCCGGTCGGCCACCGGATCGCGGGTCAAGACCAGCACCGGCCGATCCCCGCCAGGCGTCACCGCGAACCAGATCTCACCCCTTTGCATCGACCCAGTCGGTCCAGTCCTCGGCCGGTCCCCAATCGGCGATCTCCGCCAATGGCCGTTTGCCACGTCGGCTGAGCGGCAGCTTCTTGAAACCGCCGACGGTCGGATGGGCTGCCGTGGAGAAGCCGCACGGTAGGACGGCGACGAGCCGACGTCACGATGGCGATACTCAACGCCAGCGCGGCCAGAGCGGCCGCTGCGAAGCGCTGGCCGGGTGACCTGGGCTCCGGACTCCATGGTGGGGTGCCTATCGGCGTTTGGCGGGGGCGGTGTCGTTCCGGGCAGCTTGTTCTGGGGGGAGCTGTAGCCGCAGAAGCCGCCCGAGCCAGTTCGCGACCGTCATCGCAATACGCTGGGGCGCGGCGGCGCCACGGACGGTGTCACGGTGCTCGTGAAACAGCATCGAGAGGTAGAGCAGGCTCTTCGGATCCCCGGGACCTTTCAGCTTCCCCGTCGTGATCGCCCGGTGGACCCGCTCGATGTAGACCTCGAAGCTCAGCGCCGGGCGAAACGTGGTCCGCACGCGGGTAACCGCGCCTGAGGTGTTGCGAAAGCGGTGGCGCTCGCCGGGCTTCACTTCGGCCGTCTGACCGGCCGTCAACGTGCGCCAGGCGCCCCCGATCTGGACTTCGAACGTGCCCTCCATCACTTCGTAATGCTCGTGTTGGTGGGGATGGACGTGCGGTGGCGGGGTGTCGCCGTCGGGCACCAAGACCACGTCCATCTGGAAGCGCTCGCCACCGCTCGCCTCGGCTGGCTCGGTGATCACGTACACGGTGCCGTCCGGGAACTCCATGGACCTGCCGCTCCGGTCTGCCTCTGGCGCCTGCTGCCGCGTGTGTACGCTCATCGTGCCTCCTGTTGGAGTACGGCAACCTCTCCGAACTCTCGATATAGTGGAACTCTATTCGATATACTTCTACTATATGCAATGGATCAGGTCAACCCCCCTAAACTCACCCACCGCCAGCGCCAAGCCGAGGCGACCGGCGAGCGCATCCTGAGCGCGGCCCGTCGCCTCTTTCGAGAGCGCGGCTATGCGGCCACGACGCTCGAACTGGTCGCCGCCGAGGCCGAAGTCGCGCTGCCCACCGTCTACGCCCGCTTCAAGTCAAAAAAGGGACTACTGGAAGGTCTCCGTGTAGTCATGCGTCGCGAGGCGGAGGTCACCTCGCTCTACACCGCCGCGGTGAAAGAACCCGACCCCCGGCGAAAGCTCGAGCTCTACGCACGCCAAGTACGCCAGCAGATGGAACGAAGCTACGACGTGATCGCGATCCACCGCGAAGCCTCACGCGCCGACCCCGCGGCCGCCGCAGCGCACCGCGAGGTGCTCGACTCCAGAGCGCACGCAATCCACCGCTTCGCCCGCACCCTCAAAGCCGGGCTGGCGCCGGGCGTCAGCGTCAAATGGGCCACAGACCTGTGCTGGGCCCTCGCAAACGAGGAGCTGTACAGAGAACTGGTCGTCGAACGCCACTGGTCACCAGCCGCCTTCGAGCACTGGCTCTCACGCACGCTGCACCAACAGCTCCTCGAACGAGCATCAGCGCCAGCTCCATAAGCCCGTGCAACGTCCGGGAAGCGACGGTATCGCGCGAGTTCCCGCGCACGGCGGCTGAACTCCCTGCGTCGGCCCGCTTTTCGCGGGCCTTCGCAGAGAAATCGACCAGTGGAGACGGCGGGTCCGACTGTCGCGAAGAACCCCGAACTCGCCGGGCGATTCAGTCGTGGCCGGTGGCCGAGTTGTGGCCGAGTCGTTCGGTGACGCCCGAGTCCTTGTGGCCGTCCGCTACGAACGCGAGGTCGAGGCGGTCCCGCGCGCGGGACTCGTCGGGATGGCCGTAGAGGGTCATCACGAGCCGGCCGCCGTCGGTGTGGCCGAGCTGCACGGCCACATCTGCCGGTGCCAAGCCGCGTTCGAGCAGCAGCGTCGCGCACGCGTGTCGTAGCTCGTGCAGGTCAATGTCCCGGCCGCCGCCCGCGCGCCATGCTGCGGCGATCGGCCGCCAGATGTAGGCGAGCGTTCCCTTCGTCAGCCGCTTGCCGCGCGGCGTGTGAAAGATCGGCTCCTCGTCACCGATCGGGCGGGAAATGAGGCTCAGGGCTCGGAGCGCCTGCGGCGGGAGCACGATCCTCCGTGGCTTCCCGTTCTTCGGCGCCTTGATCCCGCCCTGGCCGTCGAGCGCGCGGCTTATCGTCGCCCGGCGGTTCGGAATGTCGAGGTCGGACCAGCGCAGGGCTGCGAGCTCGCCTGGCCGCACGCCGGTGTAGGCCGCGAACAGGATCAGAGCAGCGGCCTCGTCGCCGTAGTCGCCGTGCTGCTCGCGGGCAGCCTCGGCGAGCCGCTCGATCTCGGGCTCGGTGAGCGCAGTGATGTCCTTGCGGCCCTTCGGGGTTTCGAGCCGGAGGTTCGTGAACGGGTTGTGGTGACACAGGCCATCGCGCAGAGCGTCGGCCCACATCGTCCGCGCCACCCTCGTTGTGTTGCGCGCCCATTGGTTCGCGAGCCTCTTTGCCTCCGGTCGGCTGATCTCGGCGAGCTTCTGGTCTCCTATGGCATCGACGATCTGCTGACACGCGTACCGGTACGTTCGGCGGGTCGAGACCGCGCCGCGGCGGTATTCCTCCTGCCACTCCCGCGCCCACTGCTCGACCGTGACCGCGCCAGCCGCGACTGGCCGGCTGATGGAGTCAGCCTCGGCGCGCTTGGCGTCCTGGAGCTTGTCGAACGTCCCGAGCCACCGATGGCGCTGGGCGGCACCGTCCCAGATCCGGACGCCGTACCGGTCTCCGCGCTTCACGATCGCCATCAGCTCACTCTCCGTTCGAGTTGCTCCACCGTGGCGGCCAACTTTGCCACGCGCTCCTCAAGCTCCGCAAGCCGCCGCGTCTGCGGCATGGGCGGCTTCGCCCTCCCCGCCGCCAGCCATGCCTCGACCTCCGCCAGGCGGAACCGCCGCTGCGGATAGCGGTTCGTCGGCGGCTCTGACGGCATCCCCTCGCGGACCCGCAGCTCGACCCAACGCGTAGACCTGCCGAGGTGCTCGGCGAGCTGACGTTTCGTCAGGAGTGCCTCGACGGCAAGGCTCAGCTGCGTGACGGTGCTCACGATGACTCACTGTTGGTTCGCACAAAACGCCAAATCACCAAATCATCAAAGATGGAACGGTAGCGCGATCGCCAGACAGTCACCAGACATTCGCCGGACGGGGGCTTCCCGTCGTCGGGCGGAAGCGTCAGACGGTCGACTCGAGGCGCTCGATCAACGCCTCCAACTCCCGCGCGACGAGTCGGGCGTCCTGCACGGCGTCGCGCACGGCGTCGGCGTCAAGCGCCGACCGGCGACGATGGCTCGCTACCTCGCTCCACGAGCTTGCCCAGCGCGACGCTAACGGGCATCGCGCCAAGGCTCGCGCGGTAGGCCGCCCATGTCTCGTCGCTCACTTGGACCCGCGCCATCCGATCCCGCGGGGCGAGAGCCGCCGCTTCGGCCCGGTGTTCTCGCTGGCGCCCGCGCCGTCCCACGTATACAAGGTATACGCCGCATCGGCAGGTGAAACTGTGTGCTGAGCTGCGCGAAGCGCAGTGAAGCAGAAAGCCATGAGCGGCTGGCGGGGGTTGTGCAGCTTCGTGGCGCGCAGTACGTTGCTCAGGATGGACGCTGGCGTACGGATCCGAGACATCGAGAATGAACGTGAGCGGCGCCGCGCTGCGCGAACACTGATCGGCGAGTACCACGAGGCCGAGCTTCGCAAGCTCCTCGACCACGTGCGCAAGGGCTTCCGCCAACTCGACGCCGGAGAGATTGACCCGTTCGACCTCGACGAGCTCATCCACCGCTACAAGCGCTCGGCGCAGAAGCTCTGGAGCTTCTGCGGATCGAGCGGGTCCGCGTGGGAGGCCGCCGCGATAACGATCGAATCGCTGCGCGAGCAGGGCGAGGAGGAACCCGACTGGTGGGACGCCAGCCAGCGGCGCCGCGGGATCACGAGCATCACTGAGGTACTCGGCGCAGCGGAGACCGGTCGGCGGTACAACCCGTCGGCCGATCGTTCGTTCGACGCCGGCCACTGAGCCCTTGGCGGCACGGACCCAGGACCACCAGCGATTGCGGCAAGAGACGCGCAACGACCGCGTTGCACGGCACGCGCCTCTTCCTGGCCTGCCCCGCTATCCGCGCAATGCGCGTCGCTCGGTGAGGCGCCGCGAAGTTGCGCCGTGACCCGATTGCAGGTCTCAGTCCCGCGGCTTTGGCGATCGGTGCTGGTTCTGACCGTGAGCGGCAGTGTCGAAGGCCGTGACGGCGGCTCCGCAGACTGCCGGATCTGCTCAAACCCGGCAGCGCGCTCGAAGTGTGCGGGCACTCCCGGACTGCCTGGCAATACAGCACCGGCGTTCCGGTGAGGCCTTGTTGTGCTCCTCGTCCCGAGCATGAGCACTCGACCGCAAAGGCTGATGCTCAGCCAGTGAACGCGCAATCGCTCTCTAGCGACGATCACCTACCCGCGCAAATGGTCGCTACACGCGCCCGGGCTCGACCCGGACTCAGCAACTTTCCAAATTGCCTTGAGGTTTCTGGTAGGTTGCGGCGCAGTGGAGCGACGTCCCGGTGTGCGCCGGGGCACCGAGAGCGGAGACATCGAGTGCTCGTGCTGTGGTTGTGGTCTATCGGACGCAGAAGCAGGTCCGCTGGCGGTAGGTGCGGCAACCGATTCGCCGGGCCTCGCTGGTTGCGGCTCGCGCCGCTGCGGAAGCGCCGGCTGACACTCGTTGGAGTCGCGGGCGTGGCCCTCTGTGCAGCCCTTGCTCTTCCCTCGGCGGCCGGTGCCGCGGCGATGCAGCGGCTGCCTGGCTGCACCGCGAACACGCTCCCGGCCAACGATGACAGCTCGACGGCTGCCGCGGTTCCCCTCGGGTTCACCATCAAGATTGCCCAGGCCACCTACACGAGCGCGTGGGTGAACAACAACGGCAACATCACTTTCGACGGCCCGCTGGTCGACTACACGCCGACGCCAATCGCGAGCACGAATCACGTCATTGTGGCTCCGTTCTGGGGTGACGTGGACACGAGTGCGCCAGGCTCGGCGGTGGTGACCTACGGGACGACCACGTATCAGGGACATTCCGCGTTCTGCGTGGAGTGGGACGGCGTCGGCTACTACAACTCGCACAACGACAAGCTGAACAAGTTCGAGATGCTGCTCGTCAACCGGCCCGATCGCGCAAGTGGCGACTTCGACATCATCTTCAACTACGACCAGGTTCAGTGGGAGACCGGCGATGCGAGCGGCGGCAGCGGGGGCCTCGGCGGTACGTCGGCACGGGTAGGCTGGTCTTTCGGTTCCGGCGGAAACGTAGAGCTGCCAGGCTCCGGCACCCCGGGCTCGTTCCTGGACGGCGGCCCTGACGCGCTGGCCAGCAACGACCGCGCCAGCTCGACCCCGGGCAGCTACGTGTTCCCGGTCCACGGGGGTCAAGCTCCGTCAGCACGCTACGTCGCGTTGGGCGACTCGTATTCCTCGGGCGAGGGGGTGCCGCTGTTCCAGGGCGGAAGCGACACCGGCTCGGACAAGTGTCACCGCTCCGACGGAGCCTACCCGGAGTTGCTCGTGCACCAGAACGCCGGCGGTCCGATTCCCTCCCAGGTCGACTTCTGGGCGTGTAGCGGGGCGCTCACCTCCGACTTCACCTCGCCCGAGCACGACTTCCTAGAGCCACCGGCACTAAACAGACTCGCGCCCGGAGATGCCACGCTAGTGTCGTTCAGCATTGGCGGCAACGACATCGGCTTTGCCCACATCGGCGCGACTTGCCTGCAGGTGACAGCCGGCCCCCGGCAGCTCAACGGCCAAGAGAACTGTCGCAACCTCCTGGATGCCAGCACGATGGCCAAGATCGAATCGCTTCCGCTCGGCCCCCTGTTCTCCCAGGTCCGCTCCGACGCCCCGCTGGCCGACGTCTACGTGATGGGGTATCCGCGCGTCCTGCCGGCGAACCCGTCTTCGGACTGCAAGGCGCAGGCATACCGCGAAGATGGCTCGAAGGCCACGGTTAATCCCTTCCACCCGGATACGTACGTTTCAGGGTGGCTGGGCATCGAGACCCGCATTGCCAAGGACGATGTCACTTGGATGGATAAGGTCATCAGCCGGCTTAATGGCAAGCTGTCAGCGGCGGCGGCAGCAGCCGGCTTCCACTACGTCGACAACGAGAACGCGTTTAACGGCCACGATGTATGCAGCAACAACGAGGATCCGTCGAACCGGCCTTGGGCGCATGGCCTGGTGTTGTTCACCAATACCAACTCCTCCCCTCCGAACCCGTCACCGTTCAGCTTCCACCCGAACAGCTACGGTCAGCAGGCGATGGAGAACGACCTCTACCATGCGATCACCAGCGGCGCGCGGCCCACCGTCCAGCAAGGTCAGACGAGCGTCGTGCCGGTGGCGGTGGCGGTCGGTCAGGCGCTTCTCAACATCATCACCCACTGGCCTGGAAGCGACATGGACACGACCCTCGTGTCGCCCTCCGGACAGGTGTTCAACGCTTCATCGCCCGGCATCATTCATTTCAAGACCGGAACAATGGAGAACTACGTGATCCCCAACCCGCAGCCTGGCACTTGGCAGGTGCAGGTGTACGGGACCCATGTCGACCAGGGTGGGGAGACCGCGAGAGTCGACAGCTCCACAACGACTGCGGCTGCGGTGGCTCCGGTCGCCGTCCTGTCCGCCACGCCAAGCGCTGGGGTCGCGCCGACGCATGTCCGCTTCAGCGCCACGACCTCGCGAGGAACGTTCGCCCCGATCTCTAGCTACCGCTGGAACTTTGGCGACGGCTCGACATCCCGGAAGGCTGCCGTGGCGCACACTTACCGCCGGGCGGGGAGGTACATAGCGAGACTTATTGTGACCGACTCGGCAGGGCGCAGCGACACCGCGCAGCAGACGATCAAGCTCTACCGCACCGATCAGCGGCCGACCGTACGGCTCGTCGTCCATCAGGATCGCCGCCACGGCGCTCGCCTCTACTTCGACGCCACCGGCAGCTCAGACCCCGATGGAGCGCGGGTGAGGCTGTCGCTGACCTTCGGCGATGGAAGGTCGGCGTCGCGAGCAACTGGCGTCCACCGCTACCGCCACAACGGGGTCTACAAGTTGAACCTAGTGATCTCCGACCCACGGGGGCTGCGGCGCACCCGCCAGGTCCGAATCGTCGTCACCCACGCTCGGCCGCGCCCACACTGAAGACTCACGCGGACGCGGCATCACCTAGTGCGCCTCAGCTGGTCGGTGGCGTTTCGTCTGTAATCGTCGTCGTGACGCAGGACGGGAGGCGCGGGGGTGCAGGCGCTTCGACCGCTGTTTTCATGCCCGTCTATCTCGCAGTGCACAGGTCCTCGCCGGGGACGGCGAGGTGAGACTCGACCCTGGCGCCCCCGGCAGTCCTCGGGTTGCGGTCCGGTTGGGCAAGACGTTGCGGACATGGTGTGCCCGTCGGCCGGTGCCTCGCCGTGTTCGAGTGACCAGGGATTGAGCAGGCCCATCACGTTCTTACCACGCACGGGGCGGTTGATCGCGAAGGCAAAGCCCACCAGTCTGGTCCGCGGGACGGTACCTCGCGGTAGGAACCAGCGGCCGGGACCTGTCCTTCAGCCCGCGCTTACCCGCGGCAGGCATCCAGTCGCGGGGCGACCTTCCCACCGGCACGTATGAGTTAGGCCGAGACAGCGGGTCGTGGCTGAGCGGGCCTTGCATGACCCACTGGTGCCACACGCCGAAGAGACGCCCGCATTCGTTGGCTGAGGATCAACCTGGGCTGGCGACCGCGGCGCTGACGGTGTGGACGAGCAGCAGAACAACGAGCCGCCCGAACGTAAGCTCTCGCATCGGCAGGCCTTGCGGAAGACGCCGCTGACCGCGTCCGTACTTGTGGTTCGGAACGGTTTGGAGAGCGCCGATGGCTACGCCGACCACTGCTCCTTCGTCGCCGCACCGGCCACGAGCGATCGGCTGCCGCTTCCGGTAGCGGCGGAACCAAAGCAGCCATCCCGACCTTGTCTCTGACAACGGATCTGGCGCCGGGACGTTCGCGGTTGCGGAGGCGACTCACTGCCCGACCGGCGACACCTGCTTCTGGGCAAAGCGCCATGCTTTGGCCGAAATGTTCGATGAGCACCTGGATCGCCAGCACCGCCTGACGTACTTCGCCCGCGGGCCGGAGTGGGCGTTTGCCATCCCCCAAGGCGACCTCGACGCCCTTGAGGACGTCATGCGGCGCTGCTCGACGTTCTGGAACGGCGTAGGGAGCCTGCTCATGCCCGTTCGCGCCGATGGCCGCATCCCGCCGACGATCAAAGGGCTCCTGGGAATTCGTCCCGTGGACGCGTGCTACATGCACGAGAGTCTCGGGGAGAAAGCTCGCGCGGCCGCCCAGCAGCTCGCGGGAGCCGTTCCGCTCTGGGACGGGTTCGACCGACACGAGCTCCACCCCCTCAACCTCCTCGGAGCTGAGGAGCGGCCACCCGAGGATGTGATGGAGCCGCCCCGCTTTCGCTCGGCTGCTCTGCGGAGAGTCGCACTCGCCGTCTGGGGCTATGTCCAGGACGAGGATGCGGCGCACTGGGCCGAGCGCTATCAGGTCGTGGAGCGCGAGGGCGAGGATGCACACGGCGCTCTTCTTCGCGGCCAGATAGAGGGACAGAGCATCTCCCCGCTGCGTATGACCGCCCGTTACATGCACGTCGTGCGCCAGGTGAATCCCATGGACCGAGGCTATGTCTGCGTCATCGGTCGCCCGAGCTTCGATGCCCTCGTGAACTTTTGGAACTTCCGCGCCCGGTCTCTAGCTCGTGCCCATGGAGCACCCGTCATCGGCCTGCCACGGGAGGCGCTTGGGCACCCAAAACAACTCGGAGCGCTGACCAGATGGCTGTTCCGCCACCCGTCCATGCGCCTGACCCCGGACATGCTCGTCGCGTGCCCGTTTGACCTGCTGGACGAAACGCGAGCGGCTCTCGCCGCGGTCCCCTTTTCCGAGGCCACCGGCGACCGTATTCGGGAGCAGGTTGGCGTTGGCTTTATGCCGAACGACCCGCCCACTTTCCTCTTCAGCCGTGCAACCGTTGGCGGCCCCCTCATTCGCGGCATCGCCACCAACGCACTCGTCCCCTTCGCCAACGGCCGCTCGTCGCTGGCTCTCCCGGCTCCAGAGAGCTTCAAGGCGCGCACGTTGAGCCACACCCGGCTCGTCTTCCGCAATCTGCCGTTGCCGCTGCCGGTCACACCCTCCGTCGCCAACGCGGTTCATCGCGACGCGCAGGCCAGCGACGGCGTGATGATGCTCACGACAGCCACGGAGCAATGGAACCTCGACATTCGCTTGCCGGCGGCTGGGGAGGCGCTCGCCGCCTGGGTTGGCGACCACGGGTTCGCATTCGAGCGCTCCCAGGATGGCCATGATGCCGACGCGCTTCTGGCGAGGCTGGGCTCTCTTGACGCGCTGGAGGTTCTCGCAGACCAGAAGAGGGTTGCCGTGCTCGACGCCCTCACGCCGCGGAACCGCGACAAGCTGGCGGCGGCGCTCGTCTCCGAGGCTCGGGCGGAGGCAGGCGTAGAACTCGACGCAGAGGCGTTGGTCGAGAGGCTGTCCGACTTGGGTCTGTTCCTGGAGGTGGAAACACGGACCGCCGGGGACATCGCCTCGACCATTGGTACGGGGACCCGTAAGCGCGACGTCCTAGAGCGGCTCCCGACGCTCGTCGAGGCAGGATTCGTCCGCCGTGCCCGTGAGGTTCGCTGCCGCCGCTGTCGCTTTCGCATGTACCTGGATCTGTCCCAGCTCGATGAGCGCGTGCGCTGTCGCGCCTGCGGGGAGGACGTCGTGCTTCCCGTCGTGGATGAGTCAGGTGCCAAGGAGCCGGATGCCTTCTACCGACTCGACGGCCTCATGGCTCGCATCATGGACCAGGACATCCTGCCGGTCTTGCTCACGCTTCGGGCAACGCGTCCGCCGGCAGGCAGCACCGAGCTCTTCTTCGCGTGGCCAGGCGTAGAGGTCTCGAGAGGCGACCGCCCGAAGTTCGACATAGACCTCGTGGTATCGCACGGGACCACTGTGGACGGCACGAGCAATGTCTGGTGCATCGAGGTCAAGAAGACCGCGACAAGCATCGGGGAGAGACAGCTACGCCGGTTACTCGAAGTGGCGGCTGAGCTCGAAGCCCGCCCAGGCATCGCCGCCATGCAGGGCGAGTTTCCCGAGGAGTTTGCGCGGTCGGTGTTAGGCGCCGGTGGCCAGGTCCTGACCGCAAAGCAGCTGTTCGCTGGCACGGCCCCGGGGCATAACTGCTGCCGCTCCAGGGGCGGTCATGTCGTCGCCTGCTGCTTGATGTGACGGTCATCTGAATTTCGCCAATGTGACCGTGGGTAGAAGACAGCAGCCATCCGCAGGTCCGCCACGACCGCGCGATTCCGCGCACGTGGCGCAGCACGCCGCCGGCATGCCTCGGCCGACGTGCTGGAACGCGGCGGCCCCTGCGGCGTACCTGCCTCGTTCGCATTGACACGCTTCGGGAGAAGTCCCGCTCAGCGGGAAACGGCAGCTACGGCCCGAGGTGTCATGCTGCTCCTTCGTCGCCGTTAGGGCACTCTCGCCGGTGCTGCCCCTCTCGACCGGATCCAGCAGTGGCGCGCAAGCCGGTCAGACGTCACGCCGTGGAATGAAAGCGGGGCACGTGTACCGCGGCAAGTCTTTCCTGCTCGTCGCCAGATGCGGGGAAGGCGCCAAGAACCTGCGTTGCCGGCCAAGCGGGGCCAGCGTCGGCATCTCGTCTCACGCCGACCGGCGTCGGGGCCGCGTGGCCGCCGGTAGAAGCCCGCTCGCCCGATCCGCGCGCTCGACTGCCTCGGCGAGCCGTAACGCAACCTCGCCGAGCTCCGCATAGGCCCGGCCCACGGCTCGGATGCTGCGGCCCTCGCTGACTCGGTCAAGCTCCGCAACCGCTTCATCGAACCGCGCCCAGAGCTCCGCGGGACCGCGTCGACCCGAGCCGGGCTGAAGCTCGAACGGCGGCTTCGCTCCTCCCCTTGCCGCCGGCCACTCGAAGCCGTCCGCATACGCGGCCTCGCACGCCTCGGCGCGTTGCGTCGCCGCGGCGGCGAGGTTGGCGATCCGGGCGCTGAACCCGGCGTCCGGCTGCGCCAGGACGTGGTCCTGAAGGGCAGCTCGCCAAGCGCCGCGCGCCTCCTGGAAGGCCTGCTCGGAGTCGGTCATCAGCCGCCCAGCATTCCTTCGGCCCCGGCGCCTTGCTGGCGATCGCCGGCGCGCGGTAGCGGCTCGCCCGGTTCGTCCCCATCGAAGTCCCACGGACTCTCGCCTCTCGCCGCCGACACGTCGCCGCGCAGCCGCTCGACCTCCGCGCGAGGGATCAGAAACCGATTCCCGATGCGCACGCCCGGCAGACGGTCGGCGCGGATCCAGTTCCGGATCGTCTGACTCGAGGCGCTGAGCGCCTCCGCAGCCTGCGAGACGGTCAGAAGCTCCGAGTCGGCCATCGGAGCTTGAGGATAGCCAAATTTGCAAACTCTGTGCAGTGTTCAAGCCTCGACGCCAGGCTTGCTCCATCCGACGACGGGTAGTACCGTAGTACCGAGGTACCGAATGGCCCGCGCACAATCCCCCATCAAGGTCCACGAGGCGACGAAGGAGAAGGTTCGCTACGCCGCTTCGATGACCGGACTCAACCAGGCCGAGATCGTCGAGCAGGCCGTCGACGAATACGTCGAGCGGCACCGCGAGGAGTTCACTGCGCGGATCGAGCGCGCTCGTCAAGCGCTGCTCGGGGGCGAGGCGTCTGCGATCGCATATGCCTCCGGCGTGACCGTGGAAGACGTCGAGCGCCTGGGCGGCGTCAAGTCGGATCGCTGATCGGCTCGCGGAGCCCGAGCCGGGCGACTTCGAACCACTCCAGCGGCCCCGACGGCCAATCGGATCGGGGCTCCCAGATCTCGGCGCCAGCCGCGTCGAAGACGATTGCGAACAGAAGCTCGCGGAGCCCATCCGCAACAAAAGCGCCGTCGGCGGTCCGCGTCGCAATCGCGACCCAAACCTCGTCGCCCCCGGCAGAAACGAACAGCCGGGCGTCGACGAGCTCACCGAGGCGGATCGCCACGTCACGCTCGCGGGCAGCCCCGACAGCCGCGAGGGCGCGCGGAGCCTCGGCGCGGGCGGCGGTAAGGACCCGGGCGTCGCGCTCGAACACATCACGTAGGCGATCGTCGTCGGTGGGCTGCAGCCGTCCCGCGTCGTGCAGCGCAGCGAACACCTCGTAGGCGTCGTCGCGCGACCCGGACTCGCGTTGCGCACCAGCGAGCAGCCAGAACCGGGCGGCATCCTCCTCGAGCCACGTCGCACCGCGCCAGCGCCCGTGCCGCAGGCGGTAGACGAGCGGGTGATCGATCGCCAGGATCCGCTTCTGGCCCCGTGGAGCCGCAGGCGCGACACGCCGCGCCTCCTCGATCAGCGGATGGTCGACCGAGCCCAAGTCGACGTCGACCGTCGGCAGCGCGATGCCCAGATCATCACGAAGACATCTGATCGTCGGTCGTGTCCGTCGTTCGGGGAGCGCAGCCATCGCCGGCGACCGTAGCTGCCGCCCACGACGGATCAGAGCACCCGGGCAATGCGCGTCGTGTTGTGGCCGACTTCGGCCACCTCTGCGGCCGAATTGTGGCCGACCCACCGGCCAGCCGCCCGCAAACTGCGACGTTCCTTCGTGCGAACGCCGCAAAGCTTCGCGCCCGAAAAGACCTGCAGCGGGGCGAAAGTCTGTGACCTTCGCACCCGGTGCGACCAGTGGAGACGGCGGGAATTGAACCCGCGTCCGCAGTCGCGTGAAAGGTGGCGTCTACGAGCGTATCTGGCGCTCTGATCTCATCCTCGACTAGCCACGCCGGCCGGGTTGTCGAAGACCAGCTCCAAAAGATGTCCCCGGATTGGCTGGAGCGGACCTCACCGGGTTAGTCCTGCTGATTGATCCCGGACATCTCCCCCGCAGGCGAAGGGAGGCCGAGAGACACTAGGTCAACTACTGGTTAAGCAGCAGCCAGACCGAGGTCAAAATTGTGCGTGTCCGCACTTATGGTTTTCCGGGGGTTTTACGAGGCCACCCGGAACCTCGACTCGCAACCACCCCCACGAAACGACCACGTCGAAGCCTGTCGTCCCCGGGGGTTTACTTATGTCTCTTCATTGTAGAGGGCGATCACGCCTTCGGGCGATCGCAGACCGCAAAACGAAGGACATCGTAAATCCGTCCGGAGCTGGAGTTTTCGGTGTCACAATCAACTCGACATGGAATCGGGTCAGAATTGGATGCCAGTGGCACCGCCCCCGGCGGGGTTCGAACGCGATGCCGAGAACCTCGGTGCGCCGTTCGAGCCGAAGCGGCCCGGGCTGTTCAAGCGAACCGTCGGTCCCGCGATTGCCGCGATCGCCGCCTTCCTGGCCAAGTTCAAGGCGATCCTGGTGCTGCTCCCCAAGATCAAGCTGCTCTCCACATCCGGGACGATGCTCGTCTCGATCGCCGCCTACACGCTGATCTGGGGGTTTCCGTTCGCCCTCGGCTTCGTGGTGCTGCTCTTGGTCCACGAGCTCGGACACGTCATCCAGCTGCGTCGCGAGGGAATCAACGCCAGCTGGCCGATGTTCATCCCGTTCATGGGCGCCGTGATCAGCGCCCGCTCGCTGGGTGACAACGCGCTCGCGGAAGCCCGGGTCGGCTTGGCCGGTCCGATCCTCGGCAGCATCGGCTCGGCCGCGTGCATCCTCATCTGGCACGCGACCGGCAACGACACCTGGCGCGCCCTCGCGTTCACCGGGTTCTTCCTGAACCTGTTCAACCTGCTGCCGGTGGTCCCGCTCGACGGAGGCCGCGCGATGGCTGCGATGGCCCCGTGGATGTGGTTCGTCGGCTTCGTAGGGCTGATCGCGCTGGCCTTCGTGTTCCCCAACCCAGTGATCCTGATCATCATTCTGTTCGGGGGCCTGGAGACGTGGCGGCGCTGGAAGCAGCTCCGCCGGGGCGGCGAGGAACAGCAGGCCTACTACCGAGTCAAGCCGCTCAACCGCGTGCTGGTCGCGTGCGTGTACCTGTCGCTGATCGCCCTGCTGGTCGTCGGCATGCACGCGACGCACCTAGCGCGCACGCTGCCGTAGTCAGCTGAGCTCAGCGAGGGCCGGGCGGCGGGCGCATCACGCGCGTGTCGTCGTCACGCGCGCGCCCGCCCCACCAGAACGTGTAGAACAGCGCCACGAACAGGCCGACGAGCCCGACCACGAACAGCACGGTCCCGGCCGTCTGCAGGTCAAGCCAGCTGACGTGCGCCGTCACGGCCCATTTCAGGATCGCCCCGACCGCGATCAGCACAAGCGAGCCACCGATGGTCACGCGGCGACTATACCCCGAAGCGCGGCCGGGACCCTACCGCTGGGCCTCTCTGAGCTCTCGCTGAACGTCCCGGGCCATATCCCGCTTGCGGATCGAATCACGCTTGTCATACAGGTCCTTTCCCTTGGCGAGGGCGATCTCGACCTTGGCCCGCGACCGCGAACCGGCGAAGTAGATCCGAGTCGGCACCAGCGTCAGCCCGCGCTCCCGGGTTCGGCCGATCAGGCGCTCGATCTCGCCGCGGTGCATCAGCAGCTTGCGTGGCCGCTCCGGTTCGTGGTTCTCCCGGGACGCCGGACCGTAGGGCGGGATGTAGACCCCGATCAGCCACACCTCGCCGTCGCGCACCGCAGCGTAGGAGTCCTTCAGCTGCGCCTTGCCCTCGCGGAGCGCCTTGACCTCGGTTCCGGTCAGCACGATTCCCGCCTCGAAGCGCTCGAGCAGGTTGTACCGGTAGGCGGCCTGCCGGTTCGAGGCCACGTCGCCCGGTGCTGTTTTGCGCTTGCGTCCCTTGGCCATAACGTCAGTCCTCTACCGAAGGGGGTAGCAGGTCCACCCTGCCGCGTGGCGCGTCGATCTGCCCCACCTGCACGGAGATGGGGTCGCCCAACCTGATCGCGCCGCCGTTGCGGGTTCCGACGAGAATCGTCGCCTGCTCGTTGAGCTCCCACCAGTCCCCTCGTAACCGGCGGACGGGAAGCATTCCCTCGTAGGCCCCATCGGGACCGAACGCCACGAACGCCCCAGCGGAGATCAGCCCCACCACCTCGCCCGCGAACACGCGCTCGCGCCCGGGCGACTCTCGCAGAAGGCGTTCCAGCAGGAAGCACCTCGCGACGTCGTCGGCGTCACGCTCGATCGTCATCGCCTCCCGCTCTCGCGCGGAGGTCCACGGCCCGGCCGATGCGACCCATGACGCGTCAGGGGCGGCGACGTCGCCCGTGACCGCCGACAGCAGCGCGCGGTGGCAGATCAAGTCCGGATACCGGCGAATCGGCGAGGTGAAGTGGCAGTAGCGCGGGGACTGGAGTCCAGCGTGAGCGAGGTTGCGATGGTCGTAGTAGGCCTGCTTCAGCGACCGCAGAATCAAGCTGGTCAGCGCCCGCTGACCGCGCCCTTTGCGCCTGACCCAATCAGTGACCAGTTGCGATGCCTCGCCGACAACCTCGGCCGCCTGCTGCCGTGTGAGGTGGCCACCGGGGACCGGCGGAGTCGGGACGCCAAGCGACGCGAGCTGCTCGATCAGCCGCTCCACGGCCGGAGCTTCCGGTCGCTCGTGCACCCGATACAGCGCCGGCGTGCGCCGCTCATCCAGCAGCGTGGCCACCTGCTCGTTGGCGGCGATCATCAGGTGCTCGATGACGCGGTGCGATTCAGTCTGCTGCACGGCCTCCGCCTGTTGGACATTGCCGTCCCGGTCGAACGAGAAGTCCGGTTCGGCTGACTCGAGCACGAGCGCGGCCCGTGATGTTCGCCGGGCCCCCAGTGCCGCTGCGGCCTCGCGCGCGGCATCGAGCGCGTCGCCCCAGGGAGCTTCGGCTCCGCGGCGGCCCGCGAAGATCTCGTCCACCTGCCCGTACTCGAGGCGCTCATCGGAGCGAATCACCGAGCGGTAGAAGGCGACCCGACCCACCGTTTCACCGGTCAGCGTCATCTCCACGGTCACGGTCAGCCGGTCCTCCCCGGGGACCAGTGAGCAGGCGTGGTTGGACAACTGCGAGGGGAGCATCGGCTCGACGGACCCGGGGACGTAGACGCTCGTCGCGCGGCGGTACGCCTCACGATCGATCAGCGAACGCGGTGCCACGAACGCGCTGACATCGGCAATGTGCACCCAGACGCGCAGCGACCCGTCCGGCTCGCGTGAGGCCGAGATGGCGTCATCGAAGTCCTGGGCGCTCGCCGGATCGATGGTGAACGTCGGCTGCCCGCGCAGATCGCGCCGGCCGGACTCCTGCGCCGGCTGACTCTGGGCATCACGCGCCTCGTGCTCAACCGCCGAATCGAACCCGTGCCGCAAACCCCGGTCGATCATCAGCGCCTCGATCACATCCCGGGCCACATCCGGCCGCCCGAGCCGGCGCGCGATCGCACCGCGGCCACGGCCACGGCCGTCCTGGCCGGATGGAGGCCGAATCACGACTAGGTCCCCCACCGAGAAGCGTCGGTCGCGGCTGACCACGATCCGGGGGCCTGACCCGAAGAACGGCTCGGCCACCAGGAACTTGCCGCGGCGCTCGAGTACTGCAACTCGCGCTCCCGGGGCCGCGGCCCGGCTTGCTGCGCTCACCGGATTTCGGCGGTCACGGTCCGCTCGGCGGTCGTCAGCGCCGGATCGCCGGGGGCGTGCGGACGGGCGGCGACATGGACGTCCGGAGAGATTCCCGCCCCCTCCTTGACGCCCGGGCCGCCCACATTGCGACCACTCGGCTCGAACCACTGACCGGTCACGATGTCTAGCGCCCCGCCGTTGGAGAGGGACTGAATTGCCTGGAAGACGCCCTTGCCGTACGTGCGAGTGCCGACGACCTTTGCCCGCCCGCGGTCTCTCAGCGCGCCGGTGACGATCTCCGCCGACGACGCCGTGCCCTGGTCTACAAGCACGACGAGCGGGATCTTGCCGGAGATCGCTCCCTCCTTGGCCACGTACACCTGCCGCGGCTGGCTGCGACCGACGGTCGAGACGATCGTGCCGTCTGGGATGAACACGCTGGCCACGTTCACCGCTTCGTTGAGCAGCCCGCCGCCGTTCTGACGCAGATCGAGGACCAGCGCCCGGGCTCCCCGGTGGAGTACACGCTGAACCTGAGAGCGAACCTCCGCCCCCGACCCGTCGGTGAAGCTGGTGAGGCGGACGATCCCTACCTTGTCTCCATGAACGGTCGCGACGGTCCCGGCCGCGACGGGCACCACGATGTCCGCGCGCGTGATGGTGACCGTCCGGCGGCGGCGGCCAGACAGGATTGTCAGCTTGACCTGCGTCCCGGCCTTCCCCTTGATCAAACTGGAGCCGAAGGTTTCCGAGCGGTTGGCCAGCGACGTGGAGCCCACGCTGATGATCAGGTTGCCGCCGGCGAGGCCGGCGCGCGCGGCGGGCGATCCCGCGTACACCCCGACGACACGCAGACCCTTCGGCTCGAGCTGGACATCGACCCCGACCCCGCTGAGGTGCGGATTGGACTGGCTCAGAAACGAGCGGTAATCCGTGGGATCGAAATAGTGCGAGTAGGGATCGTTGAGGCTGGCCACCGCCCCTGCGAGACCCTTGTCGACCAGCTGTCCGCGGTTGATCGGCCGGTAATAGTCGCGGCTGAGCAGGCTGAGCGCCTCGTTGACCAGCCCGCCGTTTCCGTCATCGACCAATGCGTTTCGCAGTGGCGACGGCAACCAGCTGGGATGGCCGCCCAACCAGATCCCGGCCAGCAGCAGTACGAGCCCCAGCGAGACGTACACGACAGCGAGTGGCGAACGTGAGGTGCGCGGAGACATGAGACTGAGAGTAGCCGGGCCGGCGTACCGGCCCGGCCGTTCCCCGCCGGACTAAACCCGCAGGAACCGGCGCAGCGACAGGCCAGAGCCGAGCGCTGAGACGATGATGCCGGCGCCCAGCAGCACGGCGACCAGCGCGCTGAAGGCGATCGTCCGCGGCGCGGCGATCAGGGTCCAGTTGTTGGCCAGCGGATCGAGCAGTGCCACCTTGGTGATCCCGAGGACTCCGATCGCCAGCAGCGCTCCGAGGGCCCCCACGATCGTGCCCTCGATCACGAACGGCCAGCGGATGAACCAGTCGGTCGCGCCGACCAGCTTCATCACCTCGACCTCACGGCGGCGTGAGAACAGCGACAGCCGAATCGTGTTGGCGATCAGCAGGATCGAGGCGATTATCAGCAGCACGGTCAGGGCCGCGGCAGTAATCGTGACCAGGTTCGTCACCTCGAGGATCTTCCGGGTGTCGTTCTTCTTGTTCGACACGCTCTGGATCGCCGAGTCGATCGTGCCGCTTCCGCCGGCGGCACCGGAGGGAGTCAACGAGTTGTGCACCGACAGGACGTTCGCGGGATTGTCCGGGATCACGTGGAAGGTGTCGGGCAGCGGGTTCGCGGACAGCAGCTGGTAGGCCTGCGGATCCTGCTTCGCCTGCTGAGCCAAGGCAGCCTGCTTGGAGACGAACTCAACCGAGCGGACGTGCGGCACTGCCAGCAGCTCCTTGCGCACGCGAGTCGCGTCGACCGGCGTGGCGCTTGTCTTCATGTAGACGTCGACCAGCACCCGGCCGCGGACGCTGTTGGCCGCTCCATTGGTGGCCTGGACGATCGGGATGAACACCCCGAGCATCACCATCGTCACCAGCACGGTGGCCAACGCGGCGAAGCTGGGCGCCGCACTGCGACGCATCGCGCGCAGTGCCTCACGCACGAAGAAGCCGATGCGCATTACTCAGACCCCCGGCGGACGGGTCGGGGGCTGGCGCATCCGGTTGGCAAATTCCCGCGTCGACTCTTCACGCGCGTACAGACCGGTCGCCTCGTCGCGGACAATCCGTCCCCGGGATAGCTCCAGCACGCGGCGGCGCATCTTGTCGACCATCGCCTGGTCGTGCGTGGCCACCAGCACGGTCGTCCCGGTGCGATTGATCCGGTACAGCAGGCGCATGATGTCGATGCTGGTCTCGGGATCAAGATTTCCGGTGGGCTCGTCGGCCAGCAGCAGCGGCGGATGGTTGACGAACGCCCGCGCGATCGACACGCGCTGCTGCTCTCCGCCGGACAACTGGTCCGGGTAGTTGTGCAGCTTCGTCGAGAGCCCGGTCAGCCGGAGGATGTCCGGGACCTTGGCGCGGATCTCGCGGCGCGAGCCGCCGGTGACCTGAAGCGCGTAGGCAACGTTGTCGTACACGGTGCGGTTCGGGAGCAGCTTGAAATCCTGGAACACCACACCGATGTTGCGCCGGTAGAACGGAACGCGCTTGTGGGTGATCTCGTTCAACTCGTGGCTGGCGACCCGGATGTGACCTTCGCTCGGGTCGAGTTCCTTGATCAGCAGCCTCATCACGGTTGACTTGCCGGAGCCGGTCGAGCCGACGAGGAACACGAACTCCCCTCGATCGATCGAGAAGGTGGCCTGATCCAGCCCGACGTCGCCGCTGGCGTAGTGCTTGGACACGCCGCGGAACTCGATCACGGTCGCGGCGGTCCGCGAGCGGGCGTTCGGGACCTGCGTGGGCCGCGGGACCGACGGGGCGCCGACGCGCCGACGGGTGCGCTTCTGAGTGGTTTGTTCTCTAGCCATAGGGTGCGCGGAGAGTAACGGCACCCGCTCGGATCCGCCCCTAAAAATGCCCCCCTGCAACGCGGTTTGCAGGAAGTTTTCTAAGGCCAAGATAAGTGGGGGCCTGCGGCCCCCCGTGTTTTCGGGACCTCCGGCCCTAGAAGGCCCCTGAAGAAGTGAGGTTTTGAAGGACTGCGCCCGCGGGGGTGCGGCGAGTCGCGGTGCTTGGGGCTGTCCGGTGCTCAGGCTTGTTCGGCCGGTCGGGGGTCGTGCGGGGCTCC
>JBPCMW010000047.1:0-15756 GCA_051001875.1 Solirubrobacteraceae bacterium
CTCGACCGCACCAGGCTCGATGGGCTGGTGATGATCGGCGTGGACGAGGTCAGCCACGGCGCCGGCCACAAGTTCCTGACCTGCGTCGCGGACCACGCGAGCGGCGGCGTGGTGTGGGCCGCGCCCGACGATGATGCTGCTCTCCCGGCGCCGTGACCCGTGGCATTCCTCCGCCTCCTGTTGCCGACTCGTTCTGGTGGCAAGTGTCACTCGACAGTCGAGAGACTTGGTCATTTTAGCACCCGAAAGTCTAAGTCAAGGCTTCGCTGCCGTTTTTCCTCCGCTGGGGCGCCGGCAAGCTGTCCAGCTGACTGAGGGGCGGCCGTAGCGCACTCTCAAGCGGTTCGCGGCCTTGTTGTATTGCCCTTAGGTAGACGAGTCGCCGGTCGGTCGGGTGCGGCACGCGACTCTCGTCCGAGGTCACGGATTCGTTTGCGTCCCCTGCGTCGCCTGCGTCGTCAGTCTGGATCGGACGGTTCCATGACGCAACGATAAGCGACGAGGGCGACACTTCCTACCCAAATGGCACAATGGCTGCTATCCCGGGACAGTCGCTGGCGAGCGCGAATAGCGCGGTTCCGGCGCGAGCGTGTTGGGTTGCGCAATGGGTTCCGGCCGCGGCACGTGCAGACGGCCGAGGGTGAGCTGCGGATCGAGATGCCGCAGGTCCGCGGTGGCGGTGATGCCCTTTGATCCGTCAAAACCGGTCCAGCTCAGACAGCCCCAAGCTCGCGCTAGGACGACAACGCCCAATGGACCCGCCTTGTACTGCTGCCTCCGTGTAGCTGTCGGATGGCCCATCACGCGTCGGAACCGGTACTGAGGCGAACAACGCCCGCGCGTGACCAGCCGCTGCGCCGCGGACGAGGTCGAGCAGTCACCGCGCCCTCGTTGACCGCGGCGCCTGGCTCGAGGTCGCGATGTGTCAGGGCGCCCGATCGCGATTTTGATGACGGATGGATTCGCGAGAACGCGGTCCGGCGAGTTGCCAGGCGCCGCCGGAGCTCGAGATTGGTGGAGGATTGGTGGAGACTTCGGCCAGACGGCCGCGTTTGCCACAGCGAAAACGTCCGAATTAGCGGGTTTTCCTTAAGGTGAGCGAGGGGACTCGAACCCCCGACCGCCTGGACCACAACCCTCTGCACACCTGGACTCGTCAAGAGCCCCCCGCACCATTAGGACCGTCACGGGGGATTCTGCGCAAACCAGTGCATTCGGCCCGGAATAGTGGCGAGCCGCCTGAGCGCATGGGAAGATTGAGAGCGATGCCGTCAAAGCGCAGCTATGGGACCGGTCAGCTCTACGAAGCATCTGGTTCGTATTACGGCCGCTGGCGCACCGCTGACGGACGAAAGCTCAATCGACGGGTTGGGCGGATTCGGGTGACCGGAAGCGCCGACGGGCTCACCCGCGCTCAGGCCGAGCGTGCGTTTCGCAAGCTGCAGGACGCCGAGGAGCTCAGTCCGTCACGCTGGCGAGACGCGCCCACGTTGACGCTCAGCGCGGCAGCCGAATCGCTGCGCCGCGCGAAGGCCCTCGAAGGGGCTCGGAAGTCGTATCTCGAGAACCTCGAGTCCATGCAGCGGGTTCACCTCGACACGAGCATCGGATCGGTGTCCGTTGACGCGGTGTCCACCACGCAAGTCGAGGGACTAATCACAAGCCTTCTGCGCGACGGGCGGTCGCCCAAGACCGCGCGCAACCTGATTTCATTTCTGTATTCCATCTTCGAGCACGCGATCGCCAACGGGTGGTGTCGCGAGAACCCGGTCCGGCGAGCTGCACGACCCAAGCGCCGGCGCTCCGGGGACGCCCGGCCCGACCTTCAGTTCCTCAGCGTCGCAGAGCTCGAGGCGGTCCTTCGAGCGATCCCCGACGAGGTGGTACACCGCGAGCCGGCGCCGAGCCGGCGCGGGCGTCCCGGGCCGGCTCCTCCCCCTCCCCCAGACGTGCTCGGTCCGGTCCTTCGCGTCGTGATCCTCGCGGCCGCGATGAGCGGCTTGCGTCAGTCCGAGCTGCTCGGACTGCGCTGGCGAGACGTCGACTGGGGCGCTCAGCGCATCAGGGTGCGCAACGCGTTCGTTCGCGGCGAGCATTCGGCTGAGGGCAAGTCTGATCTGTCGACTCGCCGGTCGGTACCGATGGCCACTCGCCTGGCGCGCGAGCTGGACCGCTGGTCCACTCGCACGGCATACGGCTCGGACGATGATCTCGTGTTTGCCCATCCCCACACGGGCAATCCGATCGACCGCAGCAAGGTGACCAAGCGCTTTCAGATGGCCAGCCGGCTCGCTGGGGTGCGCGTGATCACCTTCCACGATCTCCGGCACACGTTCGGCACTCGGCTGGCTGCGACTGGCGAGCCGCTCCGCTCGATCCAGGAGTTCCTCGGTCATGCGGACGCTAAGACGACTCAGATCTACACGCACTACGCGCCGTCGGCGCACGAGGTAGCACGGGTCGACGCAGCCTTTGATCAGCACGACGATTCCGAGGCGAACGCACGTTCGCGGTCCAATTTTCGGTCCAAATTGAGCGAAACTCAGGAAAACTCAGACGCTCCAAACACAGTGAATCCGGGGGATCAGCAGTAGGCGATACCCGGACTTTCGGGCTGGGGGCCGGGCGGTCGCAGGTTCAAATCCTGTCTCCCCGATCTAGGATCCGTTTCCCTCAGGAGGTTTCCGAAGCCCTCCTGCGCTCACCTGCAAGCGGGATCCGCTCCCTCCACGAGCCGACGCTAAAGGCGCTGAGCGGCCGGAGCTTCCGGTTGCCGCGTCGTCGTCGTCGCCGTCCCCATGACACCCTCGTGATCACGGTCCGCGTTGATTTCTGAGTAGTTCGGCCATAGAGTGAGCGGAAAGCTGCAAACGAGAGAGAGAAGATCGTCATGTCTAAGCTTCTCGCCCTGGTAGCGGGCCTCATGTTCGTCGCTCCGGCGGCGGCGCAAGCCGGGCAAACACCGAACCCCGTCCCGGCGCCGACACCGCTGCTGCACACCCACGCGCACAACGACTACTTGCACGCGCATCCGCTGTTCGACGCCCTGTCTCACCGGTTCCTGAGCGTTGAGGCGGACATTTGGCTGGCGGACGACGGGCGCCTGCTCGTCGGTCACCAGAAGGACGCGCTGCAGCATGGACTCACGCTCGAGGCTCTCTATCTCGACCCCCTGATGCAGCTGGTGCACGCGAACGGCGGCCATGTCTACTCCGGGAGCAGCTTGTCGGTGCAGCTACTCATCGACGTGAAGAGCGCCAGCACGGCTACTTACACGGCTCTTGACCAGCGGCTTCGTACGACATATCGCTCGATGTTGACCTCGTGGTCCGGTGGGGTCGAAAGCCCCGGTGCCGTGACGGTGGTCATCAGCGGCAACCGAGATCGGGCGCTGATGCAGTCGCAACCGCTGCGCTACGCCGCCTACGACGGGCGCCTCTCGGACCTAAGTGACACCACCATGCCAGCGAGCTTCATGCCGCTCATCAGCAACAGCTGGTCGTCGGTCTTCAAATGGACGGGCACCGGGACGATGCCGGCCGATCAGCGGGCGCACCTGCATGACATCGTTGCTCAAGCTCACGCGCAGGGCCAGCAGGTGCGCTTCTACGGCACGCCCGACCGCAGCGCGAGCCAGTACCTCGACGTCTGGACCGAGGAACTCAACGCCGGAGTCGACTGGCTCAACACGGATCAGCTCGGCGCTCTTCAGGAGTTCCTGAGCGGCTAGCCCAGGCATGGGCGATCAGGACTCGAGCTGCGAGCACCGGTACGTCTCCATGGTGGTGGTGCGTCGAAGCGCTCGACCGCGTCCGTAAGGGCCGACTGCGCGATAGTCTCGCCCGGCGGCCGCCGTAGCTGCCTCCCGCGACCGATGCCTGAGACACCCGTCACCTGGCCTAGCCCGTTCTTCGGCGTCGCCACCGCGGCGTACCAGATCGAGGGCGCGGTCAGCGAGGACGGCCGCGGCGAGTCGATCTGGGACCGCTTCTCACATACGCAAGGCGCGACCGCGAACGGAGACACCGGCGACGCGGCGTGCGATCACTACCACCGCTGGGTGGAGGACCTTGACCTCATGGCTGACCTCGGCATCGAGACCTACCGGTTCTCGATCTCCTGGCCGCGCGTGCAACCTGACGGCCGCGGGGCGGTGAACGCGAAGGGCCTCGCGTTCTACCGCCGCTTGGCCGAGGGCCTGCGGGAGCGCGGCATCGAACCCGTCGCCACGCTCTACCACTGGGACCTGCCGCAGGCGCTTCAGGACGAGGGCGGCTGGGCGACGCGCGACACGACCGAACGTTTTGCCGAGTACGCGGCGATCGCCGCGGACGAGCTCGCCGACGTCGTCGCGGCTTGGATCACGCACAACAAGCCGAACGTCGTGTCGTTCAAAGGGCACGCCGACGGCGTCATGGCGCCCGGTATTCGCGACTGGGCGACGGCGCTGCGCGTATCCCACCACCTGCTGCTGTCGCACGGCCTGGCGACCCGCGCGCTCCGCGCGGCGCTCCCGCCCGGGACGCCGGTCGGGATCACGCTCAACCTCCATCCCGCGTACCCAGCGAGCGATACGCCCGAGGACCGCGCCGCCGCAACGCGCGCCGACGGCCACCAGAACCGCTGGTTCCTCGACCCGGTGCTCCGGGCTCGCTACCCACCGGACATGATCGAGCACTACGCGCGGACGCTTGGCCCGCCGGACTCGGTGCAGGACGGCGACCTCGAGACGATCGCCCAGCCGCTCGACTTCCTTGGCGTCAACTACTACTTCCCGGAGCGCGTGGCGGCCGAGCCGTTGGCCGACCCCCTCGGCTTCGAGCGCGTCGCGCCGCGGCCGCCGCTCACGGCGATGGGCTGGGAGCAGGATGCCAGCGCGTTCCGCGACCTCCTCATGCGCCTCGCGCGCGACTATGGCGACGTGCCGTTCTGGATCACCGAGAACGGGGCGGCGATGCCGGACACCGTCGCCGGCGGGAAGGTCGACGACCCAGACCGGATCGCGTACCTCCGGGACCACCTCAACGCGGTCACCGCCGCGCGCGCCGGGGGCGTCGATATCCGGCGCTACTTTCTGTGGTCTCTGCTCGACAACTTCGAGTGGGCCCACGGGTTCGGGCCCCGGTTCGGGATCGTCCGGGTCGACTACGAAACGCAGGAGCGGATCCCGAAGGCGAGCGCGGCGTGGTACCGCGACCGGATCGCCAACGCGCGGGCGTAACTGTTCAGCCGCTCGACCCGGGCGACGGACCCTCAGCTCAGGCTGGCCATCACGTGCTTGATCTGGGTGTAGTCCTCGAGTGAATACATTGACATGTCCTTGCCGTAGCCCGACTGCTTGTAGCCGCCGTGGGGCATCTCGGTGGTCATCTGGTCGTGGGTGTTGATCCAGACACAGCCGAACTTGAGCGCATTGGCGACGCGAAGGGCGCGACCGCCGTCCCGGGTCCACACGCTCGCCGCCAGTCCGTAGGGCGTGCCGTTCGCCCGCGCCACCACCTCGGCCTCATCCGCGAACGACTCGACGGTTATCACGGGCCCGAAGATCTCCCGCTGGACCAATTCGTCCTGCTGGCGCAGGCCGGACACGACCGTCGGCTCGAGGTAGAAGCCGGCCAGGTCGGGCTCGCCGCCGCCAGTGGCGATCTCGGCGTGCTCGGGCCTCCGCTGGAGGAACCCTTCGACCCGCTCTCGCTGACGCTGCGAATTCAACGGGCCGAGCGTCGTCTCGGGCGCGAAGGTGTCGCCGACGACCAGGCTGTGAGCCTGTTCGACCAGCCCCGCCACCACTTCGTCATGGACGTTCGAGGAAACGATCACCCGCGTGGCGGCGGTACAGTCCTGACCGGCGTTGTAGTACGCGGAGCCGGCGATCACCGCGAACGCCTGCTCGATGTCGACATCGTCGAAGATGATCACCGGGGCCTTGCCGCCGAGCTCCAGATGAACCCGCTTTAGGCTCTGCGCCGCGGCGGCGGCCACCTGCTTGCCGGTCTCGACGGAGCCGGTGACCGAGACCATCTGCACGTTCGGATGGGTAACCAGAGCGTTTCCGGCGGTGTCGCCGTGACCGGTGATCACGTTCAGCACGCCCTTGGGCAGGAACTCGGCCGCGAGCTCCGCGAGCTTCAGTGCGGTCAGTGGAGTCGTCTCGGCCGGCTTCAGGACGACCGTATTGCCGACCGCGAGCGCCGGGCCGACCTTCCAGATGGCCATCGCCAGCGGGTAATTCCACGGCGCGATCTGACCCACCACGCCAACCGGCTCGCGACGAATGAATGAGGTGTACCCCTCCAGGTACTCGCCCGCCGCGCGGCCCTCGAGGCATCGCGCCGCACCCGCAAAGAACCGCAGGTCTGCAGCCGATCCCGGAATGTCGTCCTCGATCGCCACCTGCAGCGGCTTGCCGGCGTTTTCCGCCTCCAGCCGGCCGAGCGACTCGGCGCGGTCGTCGATCGCGTCGGCGAGCTTGAACAGCGCCTGTGCCCGGGCCGCGGGCGTGGTCCGCGACCAGCTCTCGAACGCTCGCTCGGCGGCGGCGACCGCCCGATCCACGTCGGCCGCGTCCGACAGTGGTGCCTGCGCGATCGGTTGGGCGGTGGCGGGGTTGAGCACCGGCTCACGGCGGCCGTCGGCGGGCTCCGACCACTCCCCGTCGATGAAGTTCTGCAGAGTGGTGATCGTCGTGGTCATCGGCTCTCTTTCGTGTTGAACAGGCGCCTATATGTCCGCTTAGGTGATGGCGGCGCCGCTTGCGCGGTCAAAGAAGTAAAGGTGATCGAGATCGAGGGCCAGCTGGCTGGTGGATCCCTCGGCCATGGACGCGCCACGGCCCAGGCGCGCCGTGAGCGGGGTTCCCTTGGGGTTGCCCAGGACGTCGACCGATACCGGCCCTCCGTTCTCAGCGGCCGCGGCCTCGGCGCCGGGCGGCCCTGTCGCGGACGCGCCGGCACGCGCCGGCTCGAAATACAGCACCAGCTCCGACCCGAGTGATTCGGTGCGGGTCACCGTCGCCGCGACGATTCCGTCGCTGCCGGGCGACCGGGCGGCATCCGAGATGTCCTCGGGGCGGATACCGAGGATGATCTCCCGCCCCGCGTACCCGGCAAGTCCCGCCCGCCGGTCGAGCAGCCCCGGCGGCACGACAATCTCGGAGCGCCCGAAGGGCACGACATAGCGACCATCGCTGTTCTCCAGTCGGGTGGCCACGAGGTTCATCGCGGGTGAGCCGATGAAGCCCGCGATAAAGATGTTGGCCGGATGGTCGTAGAGCTCGGAGGGTGAGCCGAGCTGCTGAAGCACCCCATCCTGCAGCACGGCAACGCGATCGCCCATCGTCATCGCCTCGGTCTGGTCGTGGGTCACGGACAGCGTCGGGGCCCTGATCCTTCGCTGGACGTTGGTGATCTCGGCTCGCATCTCGACCCGCAGCTTGGCGTCGAGATTCGACAGTGGCTCGTCCATCAGGAACGCCGCCGGCTCGCGGACAATCGCCCGCCCCATCGCCACACGCTGGCGCTGGCCGCCGGACAGCTGCCGAGGCTTGCGGGCCAGCAGGTCCACGATGCCGAGAATCTCGGCCGCGTCGTCGACGTGCCGGTGGATCTCCTTCTTGGCCATGCCGTGCATGCGCAGACCGAAGCCGATGTTGTCGCGCACGGTCATGTGCGCGTAGAGGGCGTAGTTCTGGAACACCATCGCGATGTCCCGGTGGCGCGGCGGAAGCCCGGTCACCACCCGATCGTCGATCCGCACCTCGCCGCCGGACACCTCCTCGAGGCCGGCCACCATCCGCAGCGTGGTTGTCTTCCCGCAGCCCGAGGGCCCTACCAGGACCATGAACTCCCCGGGCTGCACCTCGAAGCTGATCTCCCGCACCGCGACGATCCCGCCGGGAAACTCCTTGGTAACGCCTTCGAGCACGATTCCGGTCATGCCAGCGCCCTCACGAGGTTCCGCTGAGTACGCCGCGGATGTGACGGTTGAGCACCAGCGCAACGATCGCCGGAGGGATCAGGATCAGCACCCCGGCGGCGGCCAGCAATGGGTAGTCGGTCGTGTACTTGCCGACGTACTCGGTGATGAGCACGGTGACCGGCTTCGAACTCAGCGTCGAGGTCAATAGCAGCGGGATCAGGAACTCTCCCCACACCGACAGGATGAGGATCGCACTGACCGCGGCGATGCCCGAGCGCATCTGGGGAACCACCACGCGGTAGAACGCGTTCCAGCGGTTGCACCCGTCGATCAGCGCCGCTTCCTCGGGCTCCACCGGCAGCTCACGAATGTGGTTGTACAGGAGCCACATGGCCAGCGGCGCCAGCGTGCTGATGAACACCAGCGTCAGCCCCACCTTGGTGTCGATCAGGCCGAGATCGGCCATCAGCCGGTACAGGGAGATCACGATCGTGAACACCGGCACGATCATCGTGGCCAGGATCCCCCAGAACAACGGCCGGTTGAAGCGGGCACGGAGTCGGCTGAACGAGTAGGCGGCGGGAATCGCCACCAGCAGCGTCCCCAGCGTCGCCAGCGTCGTGATGATTGCGCTGTTGAACATCGCCGTGCTGAACGTTCCCGACTCGCTGACCGTGCCACCGGCTAAGTTGGAACTCGTGCCGCCGACCAGCGCGCGGAAGGCGTCGAGCGTCCAGTGGTGCGGCAGCAATCGCGTCGGGACCGCCTGTACGTCGGTTTGATTGGAGAGGCTCGTGATAACGCCGATCAGCACCGGCCCGAGCGACCAGGCCAGCAGCGCCACGATCGCGATTACACGGAGTACCCGGGCCGTCCGTGAGGACTTCATGTCGTCGAGCGCCGGTTGACCAGGACGAAGGCGATCGCGAACAAGGCCGTGACCCCTGCGAGCAGGAATGCCAGCGCCGTCCCGTGAGCGAAATCGGCATCGGCGAACGTGGTGTTGTACACCTGCATCAGGATCGATCGCGTGTTCAGCGCGGTCCCGTTGAGCACGAAGATCTCGTCGAAGATGCCGACGCTCAGGATCGTGCCGACGGTCAGCGCCACCGCCATCGACGGTCGCAGCAGGGGCAGGGTGATGTGCCAGAACTGGCGTAGCGAGGACGCTCCGTCGACTGCCGACGCGCTGTAGACCTCCTCCGGGATGCTCTGCAGGCCCGCCAGGAAGACCAGCACCACGAGCGGCAGCACACCCCAGACGTGCACGAGCGTGATGAAGGTCAGCGCCCACACGCTGCTGGCCAGCCACACGACCGGCTGGTGGATGATGTGGAGGTGCAGGAGCACGCTGTTGAGCAGTCCGTTGTCGGGATCGAATACCCGCCGCCAGAGCACTCCGCTGACCACCGATGGAAGCGCCCAGGGAAGGATCAGGACGGCCAGCACGATCCCCCGCCCCCGGAACACGCGGTGCAGCACCACGGCAATGCCCACGCCGAAGGTCAGCTCGAGCAACAGCGCCAGTCCGACGTAGCGCAGGGTGTGAAAGAACGCGCTGCGCGACCCGGGGTCGCGCAGCACCTCACCGTAGTTGCGCAGGCCGACGTAGTGCGTAGGCGTCCCGGTCGCCGCGCCACCTGCCTCGAGACTCGACTTGAAGCCGAGCACCAGCGGGTAGATCACCAGCGCCGCGGTGATCACGACGGCCGCCACGACCAGCACCCGGGCGATTCGGGCATCCTCGCGGGTGGCCTGGCTGGCCACCCGCCGCCAGCGCCCGCCCGCTGGCGTGGACCGGTGCGCCGCGGCGCGCGTCTCGAGCGGTTCGCTTGAGCCGCTCAACGGCAACGTCTGTGATCCATCGACGCCATGACGTTTCTCGAACCGACTATGAGCTGCCCTTCGCCAGCGCGCTCGCCTGCTTGGCCAGATTGCTGAGCGCTGCCGAGACGCTGGTCCCACCCTTGACTGCGGAATTGACGGCACCCTGCGCGTCTGAGCTGAACTGCGAGTACCACTTCGGCGCGCCACTGGGGAAGAGTGACACCACGTGGTGGAGCTCGGCCTGGATCACGTCGCCGCTGTAGAGCTGATGGGTCGTGGTCAGTTGCTTGAGGGCCGAAGCCTCGCAGGGGAGAAAACCCGCGCCCTTGTACAGCTCGACCGCTGTATTGGTCTGCCCGAACCACTTGATGAAGGCCAGGGCCGCGTCCTTGTGCTGGGCAGTCACCGGGATGCCGAGCCCCTCCGGGAGCCCGAACGACGACCCCGGACCGTTGATGCCCGGCACCAGTGCCCCCTTTACGTGCCCGGCGATGCTCGACATCTTCGGATCGTTCGCGGTGGGGAGGTTTCCCGGGCTGGAGGCGAACTCCGAGGCGGACGCCCCGGCGACGAACTTGTCGTAGGCGGGGGTGTCGTCAAGGGTCACAGAGCCGGGTGATACCCATCCGTTCTTGACCGCGTCGACCTCGAATTGCAGTGCCTTGTTCCCGGCTGAACCGGGCGTACCGAACTGCGGCTGGTAGTTCGCGTCGAACAGCTGTCCGCCCATCGCCAAGGTCAGCAGATACCACGGCGTGACCCCGCCCTCCGTCGCGGCCATGGGAATCGAGATCGGGTGCTGGATGCCTGAGGCCTTGAGCTTGGCGACCGCTGCCGCCAGCCCCGCGAAGGTCTGCGGGTATTGCTTGATCCCCGCCGCGTCGAACATTTTCTGGTTGTAGATCGGCATGCGGAAGTCGTTCGAGTAACAGGCCGCATACGTGTGTCCGCCGGACTTGAAGGGGGACTCTGTATTACCCAAGTCGGCTACCAGGTTGGCCGGAAGCATGTTGTCCAGCGGCTGGTACCACTTCGCCGTGGCGAATTGGCCGGTGAACGACCAATCGACCTCGGTCACGTCGGCGATGTAGGTGTTGGCGGTGTTGGCCACGATCAGCTTGGAATGCACCGAATCGAAGGCCGCGACACTGAGGTTGACATTGACGCCGGTCTGGGCGGTGAACTGGGCCAGCAGGGGCTTGGGGATGGGGTAGGGCAGTAGCACCGTGATCGTCTGGCCCTTGATCGAGGCCTTCCCGGGCGCGGAACCACCGCTGTTCGACGACGAGCTGCCGCACCCGGCCAGCGCCATCACCGCGCCCAGCAGAATGACTCCAGCGAAATGCTTGGACCATGCTTTTCGATGCATCGCTTCTCCTCCTCGAATTTTCGCTGTCAGCTGAGCACTACGGATCGGCTCAAGTGCCGGGGCTGATCGGGGTCGACCCCCCGAGCGTGCGCGAGCGCGACCGCGGCGCGCTGCACGAGGACCAGCTCGGCCATGGGATCGCGCCCGTGGTCGATTACCGTCGCGCCGGCCTGGGCGGCGGCCTCGAGCACGTCGGCGTCGACCGGCCCGACCGCCCACACCAACGTCGATGCGCTGGTCGCGCTCACCGGTCCGTGCCGGAACTCCATGGCCGGGTAGGACTCACTCCACGCCCCGGCGGCCTCGCGTAGCTTCAGTCCCGCCTCGTTGGCCACGCCCACCGCCCACCCACTGGCCAGGAACACGAATCGCTCGTATTCGGTCAGATTCGCGGGCAGGTCCGCGGCCAGGGCGTCTTCCCCGGCTCGGACAACCGCCTCCACGCCATCCGGGCCACCGGCCAGATGGGCTCTCATGAGCGCAAGCACCGCGGTCGGAAACCGGGTCTGGACAATCGCCTCCTCGTCGGCGAATTCAAGCGTCACGCTGCGCCCCACGACCTGATCGATTGGCGTATCGGCCACCGCGCAGATCGCCAGCCTCGCGACGCCGGCCGGCAAGCGATCGAGGGCGCGTAGCACCTCGGTGGTCGTGCCCGACCGCGAGACGGCGAGTACGGCGTCGTAGTTGCGGGCGCTCAGCATCTCCGAGGCCGGGAAAGCGTCCGCCTCGCCGTGACCCGCCTCCTCCCGCAGCACAGCCAGCGCCTGACCGATGAACAGCGAGGTCCCACACCCGATGATCGCCAGCCGGTCGCCGGGGACCGGTAGATCCTCGCGCGCGTCCTGAGCTCGAGCTGCTGCCAGCCGCCATGTCTCCGGCTGACTCTCGATCTCCCGCTCGATCACGTTCACGGGTGCATCCTAGGTCGCTCTTAGTGAGAACGCAAACAAAAGAGAGCATAATCTTGCAGGAAATGAACACCTGGCACGCGCCGTCAGGTTGCCGCGGTCGTGGGCCAAACCTGTGCCGCAGCCAGGAGTCCCGCCGCCCGCTCGCCGTCAAGGCGCCCCGCACCGGGCTGCTCCGCGTTGGCCGCGCCCGCCGCCATTCCTTCGGCCAGCGCGCGCGGCCACGGCGTATCGCGACCGAGCGAGACGATCAGCCCGGCGAGGAAAGCGTCCCCGCTGCCCACGGAGTACGGCCCCCACGCCTCCAGCCGCCCCTCCCAGGCCGATCCGTCCGGGGCCACAGCGAGCACCCCGTCCGTCCCGCGCGTGATCACCGCGGCGTGTGCGTCGCCGCCCGCCCTGCGACGCAGCTCCCGAGCGGCGGCCAGGGCCTCGGCCGGCGTCGTGCAGGGGGCGGCGACCAGTTCTGCCACTTCGGCAGCATTGATCTTGACCACGTCGGGACCGGCAGCCAGCGCCCCGGCCAGTGCCGCGCCGCGGGCATCGAGCGCTGAGCGCAGCCCGGCGGCCCGAGCCGATCGGATCATCGTCGCGTAGCCATCCTCCGGAGCTCCCAGGGGCATCGAACCGGAGATCGTCATCCACCCGCCGGTCCCGGCGTTCACCGCCGGGGCGAGCAGCTCGTGCAGCGCGTCGGAGAACTGCTCCCAGCCTTCCGCCCCCGTTCCCGGGCCGGCCTCGTAGAACTCGGTCAGCCGACGCGTCTCCCGGTCGAAGACCGAGAGGCTGCTTCGGGTCTCCCCATCCGTCCAGGCCACATGGCGCCGGAGCCCCTCCGCGCCGAGGGCATCGTCGATCCATCGCCCAGCGTGACCGGCCAGCAGGGCGAGGACTGATACCTCTCCGCCCAGCGCCGCCGCCGCCCGAGCCACGTTCAGGCCCTTACCGCCGGGGACCGCCATGAAGGCCCGCGGCCGGTGGATCGCGCCCAGTTCAAGCCGCTCGACCTCGAACAGTCGATCGATCGACGGATTGGCGGCCAGGCAGATGATCACGGACGCATGCAGTTAAGCGATCGCCTGCAGGGCCTCGGTCACCGTCGGCTGGCCGGCCGTGCCTCCCGCGAACCGGGTCGAGAGCGCGCCGCAGGCACAGGCCAGCTTCAGAGCGCGATCCAGCTCCATCCCGGCCAGCTGCCCGGCCAGGAACCCCGCGGCGAAGCAGTCGCCGGCGCCGACGGTGTCGACGACGTCGACGCGCGGCGCCTGTGCTCGCGCCCGCTCGTCGCCTCTGCGCGCGAGGGCACCCTCAGCGCCGAGCTTCGCCACCACTCCTCCGCCCCCGCCGGCCAGCTTTTTGGTGGCATCCTCCAGATCGGACTCGCCCGCGATCAGGCGTGCTTCCTGCGCGTTGGGGAAGAACCAGTCGGTCTGCGCGAGCACGGCCGCGAGCTCTCCGCCCCACCGCTCGGTCGGATCCCACCCGGTGTCGAGCGAGCTGCTGGCCCCCGCCGCTCGGGCGACTTGGAAGATCTCGGCCAGCCCCGCTTGGATGCGGGGTAGCAGGAAGTAACCGCCGACGTGGACGTGACGCGCGGCGCGCAGCGCCTCCGCCGGCACATGCTCGGCGCCAACCGTGGCCAGGGTGCCGGGTGCGGTCAGGATGGCGCGGTCGCCGTCGGGTCGAGTGAGGATTACGGTGAGTCCGGTCGGGGTCCTCGGGTCGAGCACACACCACCTCGTCTCTACGCCGCGCTCAGCCAGCGCGTCGAGCATGAAACGGCCGAACAGGTCCTCGCCGACCACGCTGACCAGTGCCGTGCGCAGGCCCAGCCGAGTTGCGGCACAGGCGGTCAGCGTCGCCGAGCCGCCGATCTCCAGCCGCGCCTCGTCGATCACCCGCTCGACCTGACCGAAGGCGGGTTCTACGTCCTCACCGGACAGCACCAGATCGGGATTGCAGTCCCCGATCACCAGCAGGTCGAATTCGTTCACCGCGCGCCGCGAGCGTTCACGCGATCACCGTGGTAACGCCGGCATGCTCGAGCGCCTCCAGCACCGCCGCCGGCGCCTTGTCGTCCGTGATCAGCACGTCGACACGATCCACGCCACAGATCCGGGCGAATGTCACCCGTTCGAGCTTCGAGCTGTCGGCTACCACTACCACGCGCTGGGCGCGATCGATCAGGAGCCGATTTGTGTTCGCCTCCACATCGTGATGCGTGGTCAGGCCTGCCATCAGCGCGATCCCATCGACGCCGACGAACACGACGCCCAGGTTGAGCGTCTGCAGGCTCGCCTCGGCCAGGGGTCCGACCAGCTCGTAGGACTCGCTGCGAGCCACCCCCCCCGGGATCACCAGTTTCAGGTTTGGTCGGATGGCCAGCTCGGAGGCAATGTTCAGCGCGTTGGTGACGATCGTAAGCCCGGGCCGGTCGGCGATCGCCCGCGCCACCTCGGTCGTCGTCGTGCCGCCCGTCAACCCGACCGCCCCCCCTTCCGGCACGTGCTCGGCGGCCGCGCGGGCGATCCGCAGCTTTTCCTCCTGGTGGCGGGCTGCCTTGTAGCGCAGCGGCAGCTCGTAGAGCAGCCCGCGGGCGACGGCGCCGCCGTGCGTTCGGGTCATCAGGCGCTGCGAGTCGAGCAACTCGAGGTCACGGCGGATGGTTGCCGACGAGACGCCGAGCGCCTCCGCCAACGGACCCACGGCAACGCTCCCGCTCTGCGCGAGCCGCTCCAGGATCATGCTCAGACGCTCAGACTGGTGCACGCCGGTTGGTCGCCTCAAACAGCGGCAGGTATTGCGCGTTGGCCTCGAGCATCTCGTCGAGCAGTGCCTGCGTCTGATCGATGTCCAGCCGCGCCTGGATCGTTGGGTCGAGCAGGAACGCGTGCAGCGCCGCCTGCCGGTCGCCGCCCAGCGCCGCTTTGACCATCTGCTGCTCGAGCGCGACGTAGTGGCGCAGATGCGCCGCCAGCGCCTCGGGCAGCGGTCCGGTGTAGATCGGCCTGATGCCGTAGGCGTTGACCTGGGTGTTGACCTCGACGATCGCCTCGTCGGGCAGGTTCGGGATCGTGCCGTTGTTGACCGTGTTGACGATGTGCATCTCGTTTCGGTTCTCCACGATGGCCTCGATGATGTCGATCACGTAGATGCCCGCGTCCTCGTCGCCCGCCGGCAGGTCGGCCAGCGTGACCGGGCCCGCATCTGGGGCGGTCCACTTCGCGGCCAGCTCCTCCAGCCTGCGCACGCGGTCGCGCTCGCCGGCCATGCTGTGCGTGGTGATGTCGTAGCGCATCTTCACGGCCTGGGCGGTGCCCGAATATGGCTCCTCGAGCCACTGCATCTGGGGAAAGTGCTCGACCCAGTGCGTCCAGCAGTACGGCAGCACGCCGTAGGTGTCCAGTGCCCACTTGACCACAGGGTTGGTGGTGCGCTCCCGCACCAGGGCGAGCCCATCGCGCCCGTCCTTCAGTCGCAGCTCGATCACGCTCGCGCAGTGGGTCAGCCCGGCCACCACCGGCGGCATCGCGATCTCCTCGTTCTCGACCCCCGCCTCATAGGCGAGCCAGCCAACGCTAAACGGCGCCACCGTGCACGAACATAGGGCGAAGGACTTGACCTCCGGCACCGAGCGCATCGCCAGCGCCTCGGTCGGCGCCGGATTGGTGTAGTTGAACACGTAGGCGTCCGGGGCCACCTCGGCCACGTCCCGGGCGACGCTGGCCAGCA
>JBPCMW010000048.1:0-11533 GCA_051001875.1 Solirubrobacteraceae bacterium
GATTCGCGACGCCGCACGAGGCACAACTCCTAATCGAGGCCGCTCCGCCAGAGGACCGCGTCCTATGGGCGACGGCGTTCTACGCAGGGCTGCGCCGGGGTGAGCTGCGAGCGCTTCGCTGGTCAGACGTCGATCTCGCCGGTGGAGTGGTGCGGGTCGAGCGCTCCTGGGACGTCAAGGAGGGCGTGATTGAGCCGAAGTCTTTCGCCGGTCGACGCAAGGTGCCGATCGCGGGGGTCCTACGCGACTACCTCGTGTCCCACCGGATGGACCGGCAGCACGGCCTGGTCTTTGGCCGTGACGACGGCACTCCCTTCGCCACCTCCAGCGTCAGCCTGCGTGCGAACAAGGCCTGGAAGCCGACCGGACTGCGCCCGATCACCCTGCATGAGTGCCGGCATACGTTCGCCAGCCTGATGATCGCGGCCGGGGTGAACCCAAAGGCGCTCCAGACTTTCATGGGCCACTCGTCGATCACCGTCACGCTCGACAGATACGGCCACCTGTTCCCCGGATCCGAAGAGGAAGCCGCCGTCCTCCTCGACGCTTATCTTGCGGAGTCGCATGAGCGAGCCCGGAGCGCCACTGTCCCAGATCCCGAGTGTGGGGAAGCCGTGGGGAAATCGAACCCCTCCGGGAGCGGTCTTGACCGGCGTTGACCGGCGTTCCCGAGCCACCCGCCCACGGCCCAGGAGAAGGGGAAACTGCCCGCACAGCAGCAGGTTTCCTGTATTTCAACGGAGAGGGGGGGATTCGAACCCCCGATGGACGGAAACGCCCATACCGGTTTTCGAGACCGGCGCATTCAACCGCTCTGCCACCTCTCCAGGTGTAGGCGAATGAAACGTTAGACGAAGGCGGCTGACCTGGGCGGCGACGGGACTGGCGCGGCCGGGCGGCTGCGGCGGGGTCAAAATCGCACGATGCTGGGGCAAGACCGATCGCTGTGTGGCTTAGGCTCCCGCTGAGGTAACAAAACTCTCACGGCGGTCCGGGGAGGTGCGGGCAGTGCGCGATTTTGACCCTGCGGCGCTGCGTAGTGGTCGGCGTCCGCCCCGGCCCGGCCCGGCCGCACCCACGCCTACCCGCCCTACCGCCGATCGGCAAAGAACGCCCGCAACAGGTCACCGCACTCCTCGGCCAGCAGCCCCCCCTGAACCTGCGGACGATGATTCAGCTCCGGCTGCGCGAGGACGTCAAGGACGCTCCCGGCCGCGCCCGCCTTGGGATCCCACGCTCCAAACACGACGCGCGGCAACCGCGCCAGAACGATCGCTCCCGCGCACATCGCGCACGGTTCGAGCGTCACGTACACGACGGACTCGAGGATTCGCCAGGAGGAGAGCGTGCGGGCCGCCTCGCGGAGGGCGATCATCTCCGCGTGGGCAGTGGGATCGCTGCGGAGCTCGCGCTCGTTGTGGCCGGATCCGACGAGCTCGCCGTCCTTCACGATCACCGCCCCGATCGGTACGTCGTCATGTTCGAGGGCTCGCTCCGCCTCGCGCAGGGCGAGCCGCATGAAGTACTCGTCTCGGGGAAAGAAATGTGGTGTCACCGTCGAAGTGGATGAGCGCTAGCGTTGTGTGGGGCAACTTTCGGGCGTCTCATGTTGTCTTAAGCGTGCCTGAGCGCTTGTGCCAGCGAGCCCGGCGACCATCACCCGCATCCATGCACCTCATCCGCCGCCTCCTACGCACCCCGTTTTGGGCCAGTTCGTCGCTGGTCACCGCGAGCGTGATCGCCGCGGGCACGCTGGCGGCCGCGCCGGCGAGCGCGGCTGACTACGTTCCGGGCCAGGTGATCGTCGGCTACGCGCCCGTCCCCGCGCCTGGGGTGGCGAGCGTCACAGCCAACATCGCCCGCCGGATGGGCGCCCGCATCGCTCCCGCCGCTCCGGTGCCGGCGCCCGGCGAGCGCGTCCTTCGACTGCCGCGGGGCCTGACCGTGAGCCTGGCGCTCGCGCGGTTGCGCCACCAGCCGGGCGTGGCCTACGCGGTCCCCAACTACGTCGCGCACGTGGCGGGATCCTGGATCCCGAACGACCCTGGGCGCTCCAAGGTGGCGCGCGGTTGGGAATCGATGCAATGGAACTTCCTTCCCGGGTTCGGCGTGGACGCGCCGGCGGCCTGGGCGAACCTGCGGGCGGTCCGCCGCCCCGGGGGGAGCGGCGTGACGATCGCGATCCTCGACACCGGGGTCGCCTACCGTAACTGGCGCAACTTCAAGCGCTCTCCCGACTTCGGCGGGACGAAGTTCGTCAAGCCGAAGGACTTCGTGGCCCGCAACTCGTACCCGCTCGACCGAGAGGGCCATGGCACTTTCGTCGCCGGCCTCGTGGCCGAGGCGACCAACAACCGGATCGGGCTCACCGGTCTGGCCTACGGCGCGACGATCATGCCGGTGCGGATCCTGGCCGCCGATGGCACGGGCGACGCGGCCACGATCTCGCAGGGCATCCGTTACGCCGCTACGCACGGCGCCCAGGTGATCAATCTGAGCCTCGAGTTCTCGCTGGACGTCACCTCCGCCGACATCCCGGACATCATCTCCGCGATCCGCTTCGCTCATCGTCGCGGCGTGGTCGTCGTAGCGGCGTCCGGGAACGAGGGCGTCGCCCAGGTGGCCTATCCCGCCCACGCGCCCGAGGTGATCTCGGTCGGCGCCACGACCAAAGACCGGTGCCTGGCCAACTACTCCAACGGCGGCTCCCGGCTTGACCTGGTGGCCCCGGGCGGCGGGATCGACACCTCGCTGCTCAACGATCCCAACTGTCACCCTTCCCAGACCCTGCCGAATATCTCCCAGCTGACATTCTTCGACTCGGCCCACCCCGGTCGCTTTGGCTACCCAGGCGGCTGGTACGGAACCTCGATGGCCGCTCCACACGTGGCGGCGGCGGCGGCGCTGGTCATCGCCAGCGGAGTCATCGGTGCTCACCCGACTCCCGACCAGGTCCTGGCCCGGCTCGAAACGACGGCGCAGACGCTTGGGGGCGTCAAGCCCAACCCGAACTACGGCTACGGCCTGCTCGATGCCGGCGCGGCGACCGCCTCAACGGCCACTGCGGCCACACACTCGCGTTAGGTCGTACGCACGATCAGCACCGAGCAGGGAGCGTGGTGCGAGACCTTATTCGGAACCGAACCGAGCAGAAAGCGCTTGGCTCCGGTCATGCCACGGTTGCCGACCACGATCAGGTCGGAGCGCTGCTCTTCTGCGACGTCGAGGATCGCGTCCGCCGCATCTCCCTGCCGGGCGAACGTCTCCACCTGCGAGACCCCGGCGCTCGTAGCCTCCTCATTGGCGCGCTCGAGCAGCAACAGCACGTCCTCATGCGGGTTGACCAACCACTGCAGATCCTTGGGGATCTCGGTCTTCTCGTTGCGCAGACGGTGCGCCCCCACGGGCTCGTAGGCGCTGACGACCTGCAGTCGTGCGCCGAGCTCGCGGGCTAAGTCGATCGCGTAGCGGACCGCCGTCGTAGCGGTATCCGAGCCATCGGTGCCAACGACGATCGAGCCGAACACGCCGCAGACTCTAGCTGGCCGTTCAGGCCAGTCTGGTGATCGCGATCACCATCCCGGCGAGCACGACCCCGAGCGTCACCAGCTGTAGCCAGAACCAAAGTCGCGGCATCGCTTCAAAGTATCGTGCAGAGCATGGCCGAGCCGCTGACCCCCGCCCTGCAGGCGGTCAGCGACGCCGTGCTGGCGGTCGCGTCGAAGCTCTCGGTAGAGGAAGTTCTCCAGCGATTGGTCGACGCCGCGCGGGAGCTGGCCGGCGCGCGCTACGCGGCGCTCGGGATCCCAGATGGGGAGGGCGGGTTCCGCCGGTTTCTGGTTTCCGGGATGAGCGACCGCCTGATCGCCACGATGGGGCCGCTGCCCAGGACGCACGGGATGCTCGGAGCGATGTTGACCACGGCCGATCCGTTTCTGACCGACGACATCCACCGCGATCCGCGGTTCCAGGGCTGGTGGCCGCGCGGACATCCGGACATGCGGTCGTTCCTCGGCGTACCGATCATCGCGCAGGAGGAGGTGATCGGCGCGTTCTACCTGACCGAGAAGGAACAGGGAGACGCGTTCGACTTCGCCGATCAGCAACTGATCGAGCTGCTGGCCGCGCACGCATCGATCGCCATCACCAACGCGCGGTTGTACGAGCGAAGCCGGGAGCTGTCGATCGTCTCGGAGCGCAACCGCCTCGCCCTTGACCTGCACGACGTGGTCAGCCAGAAGCTGTTCAGCCTGATGCTCACCGCGGAAGCCGCGAGCACCCAGCTGGACCGGGATCCGGCGGCTGCCCGGGCCCAGATCGAGCGTCTGCGCGAGCTTGCGCGTGAGGCCCTGGACGAGCTGCGGTCGCTAATCCTCGGCCTGCGCCCGCCGGAGCTCGATCGTGACGGCCTGAAGGAAACGTTGCGCAAGGAAATGGAGATGCTGCAACGGGTGCATGGGGTCGAGGTGACCCTCGTCGAGGACGAACCGCTTCAGCCGCTCGACAGCACGAGTGCGCTGGGAGTGTTGCGAATCGTCGAGGAGGCGCTGCACAACGCGCTCGCCCATGGTCGCGCCAGCCAGATCACGGTCCGGCTGGCGGGGGACCGGATCGAGGTCGGCGATGATGGTGTCGGATTCGATCCCGGGAGGCCGGAGCTCCGCGCTCGGAATCTGGGACTCACCTCGATGGAGGAGCGTGCCCGCGAGCTCGGCGGACAGCTGCAGATCAGGTCATCCCCCGGCACGGGCACCACGGTCTGCCTGGAGCTTGCCCCGTGATCCGGATCCTGATCGTCGATGATCACGCGGTCGTTCGCGAGGGCCTGCGGGCCTTCCTGGAGCTGCAGGACGGGCTCGAGGTGGTGGGTGACGCCGCGGACGGCGAGGCGGGGGTGCGGGAGGCGATGGCGCTGGCCCCGGACGTGATCCTGATGGACCTTCTGATGCCGGAGCGCGGCGGCATCGAGGCCATGCACGAGTTGCGCGAGCGGCTGCCTGACACGAGGGTGATCGTGCTGACGAGCTTCCTCGACGAAGCCCGCGTGCTGCCCGCCATCCAGGCCGGCGCAGCGGGATATCTGCTCAAGAACGTCGAGCCATCCGAGCTCGCCCGGGCGATTCGGGCCGCCCACCGAGGAGAGGCGATCATCGACCCCTCCGCGGCCGCGCAACTCGTGCAGGCGCTGGCGCACGGGGCCGCGCCGCCCGGCCCCGTGGAGGAGCGTCTCACCGGGCGCGAGCGTGAGGTCCTCGAGCAGATTGCGGGCGGGCGATCCAACAAGCGGATCGCCCTCGAGCTCGGGATCTCCGAGAAGACGGTGAAGACGCATGTCGGGCATGTGCTGGCGAAGCTCGGTGTGGCCGACCGGACACAGGCGGCGCTGCTCGCGGTCAGAGACGGGATGGTCGGGCGAAGGTCCTAAGACCAATTGCCGCTGGAAACCAGGACCGCTGTGGTCCTACCGTGACGACATGGCCTTGGCGATCATCACCGGCGCGTCCCGCGGACTCGGATTGGAGCTGGCGCGCGCACTGGCCCGCCGCGAGTGGGCGCTCGTGCTCGACGCGCGTGGCGCACCGGCGCTCGAAGCGGTCGCGAGAGAGCTCGGCGCCGAGACTGAAGTGACTGCCCTGCCGGGGGATGTCAGCGACCCTGACCACCGGCGTGCGCTCGTCGCTGCCGCCGGGGAGACGATCGATCTGCTGGTCAACAACGCGTCGGTGCTGGGTCCCAGCCCGCAGCCCTCACTGGCCGACTATCCCAGCTCCGAACTGGAACGAGTATTCCAGGTGAACGCTTTCGCGCCGCTGGCGCTCGCGCAATTGGCGCTGCCCCGTCTGCCTGACGGCGGCCGGATCATCAACGTGACCTCCGATGCGGCGGTCGAGGCCTATGAGGGATGGGGCGGCTATGGATCCTCCAAGGCTGCGCTCGAGCAGCTGTCGGCCATTCTCGCCGGCGAGCAGCCCTCGCTCAGGGTCTACGCGGTCGATCCTGGGGACATGCGAACCCAGCTCCAGCAGGAGGCGTTTCCCGGCGAGGACATCTCCGATCGCCCGCTTGCTCGAGCCAGCGTGCCCGGTCTGCTGAGGTTGATCAACGGCGAGCTTCCGAGCGGACGCTACCGTGCGCGCGAGCTGGCCCATGACGGCGCTGGCGTTTGAGCTTCCGCCGGCGCTCGAGGCGCCGGCGCCACCTGAGGCCCGCGGTCTGGCGCGTGACGAGGTGCGGCTGATGGTGGCTGAGCGCTCGCGCGAGGAAATCGCCCACGTGCGGTTCCGGGACCTACCGGAGGTGCTCGCGCCCGGGGATCTGCTGGTCGTCAACATCTCCGCCACGCTTGCCGCGGCGCTGCCCGGGCGGCGTGAGGACGGCGCGGATGTCCGCCTGCACGTGGCCTCCCGAGCACCCGGCCTCCCGCCCAGCTGGCGCGTGATCGAGCTGCGCAGCGACGACGGCTCGCGCCCCGCCGCCGGTCGGGCCGGGGAGACGATCACGCTGCCGGCAGGAGCCGAGGTCGAGCTCGTCGCCAGGTACGCCTCCGGGGCTCGCCTGGCGCTCGGGCGCTTTCGCCGCGCCGGCAGGTCGGTGGAGAGCTTCCTGGGCCTTCACGGGGAGCCGATTCGCTACGGCTACGTGGACAAGGCGTGGCCCCTCGAGGCCTACCAGACGGTCTTCGCGACGACGCCCGGCAGCGCCGAGATGCCGAGCGCCGCCCGTCCGTTCAGTTCAGCGCTGCTGGCTCGGCTGCTCGCGGGCGGCGTGGCGGTGGCCCCGATCACGCTGCACGCTGGACTCTCCTCGCCCGAGCGTCACGAGCAGCCGATTCCGGAGCTCTTCGAGGTGCCCGAGGCGACAGCCAGGCTCGTCAACGCCACGCGCAGCGGGGGCGGCCGCGTGATTGCCGTCGGCACCACGGTGGTGCGCGCGCTCGAAACAGCCGCGGTGGCCGGCGGCGACGTGCGTCCGAAGTCGGGTTGGACCGGCCTCGTGGTGAGACCGGAGCAGCGACTTCGGGTCGTCGACGGCCTGATCACCGGCTGGCACGAGCCCGAGGCCTCGCATCTGCAGCTGCTGGAGGCGGTGGCCGGTCGGCCGCTGCTCGAGCGCTGCTACCGCGAGGCTCTGGCGCATCGCTACCTCTGGCACGAGTTCGGCGACAGCCACCTGATCCTGCCCGGAGCCAGCGGCTAGCGCAGGTCCCGGGGGCGCAGGTCATCGAGTAGCCCGATCGCCTGCGGAGCCCGGCCGTCCTCCAAGCGCACGGCACCGCCGGGCCAGTACGGATGAGGGGGCGTCGCGCGGTGAACGAGGAGCGGCTCGTACAGCCAGGATCCGGTGTTCACGATTGCCGCTCCGCCACCGGCGATGCGCCATTGCTGCGGATCATCATCATCGATCGGGCCGAGCCGGTGAACATGCCCGAACACGACCCAGTCAGCTTCGACGCCGAGCTGGCGCACGACATGCGCCAGCGCGGGGATGCTGGCCCGCTGCATCTGCTGGCCCAGGACCGCCGAGGTCAGGGGCGCAATCCGGCGGTGCAGCAGGTGCCGGCGGGCGAGCGGCATCGTCGACGCCCGGGCGAGGTCGGACATGTCCTGGAGCAGCGTGGCCACCGGCCGTGGCAGCAGTCGGGTGGCACCAACGAGCGATGGTCGGCTGCCCTGCTCATAGTCTCCGGGCGAGGCGCCGCTCCAGGGCAGGGCGCCGAACAGGCCGCGGAGTACCCCATAGGTCGATTCGGGCATCAGGTGGCGATTCAGATAGTGACCGTGCGTGGCCCACACTCGGGGCGCCAGCCACACCCCGGGATAGCGCACCTGGACCTGGGCCGGCTTCAGCCACGAGGCAATCCGGGCGAGGGCCGGGGTCGCGCTCAGCTCGACGGAGGTCTGTACCTGCAGTTGCTCGCGGTGGCGGCGCACCCAGGAGCGGACGAGCGGCGCGTCGTGGTTGCCCGGAACGAGGACCAACTCACGACCGGACCCAAGCTGGCTGCCGATCGCCCTGAACACCGGTTCGGCCACGTTCATTGCCTGCTGGGAGCGTCCCTCCGTCAGCTCGACGGTGTCACCGAGCAGCACCAGCCGATCGATTCCGTCCAGCGCATCGAGCAGGCGGGCCAGCGGCCGGGGACGGGCGAGTACATCGTGTCCCAGCCGCCCGCCGAGGTGCAGGTCAGAGATGATCAGGGTCCGCACACGGCGCCACGATAGTCGCGGCGGGGCGTGTACGGCCGGTCCGGCAGGTTACGCGCTGACGGGGAGCGGGAACCGCAGAGCTACGCGGCGAGCGAGCACGAGCACCGGCGCGGTCGCGTTTTCGATTGCGTTCTGCGCCTGAGCGGTGATCATCACGCGGCCCTCACGAGCCTCTGCACGCGAACCGACGACTAGGAGGTCGATGTGCCGCACATCGGTGGTCAGCGTCGCCCCGAAGGTGTCGGCCAGCTCGCGCGCGGTTTCGAGCGCGGCGTCGTCGCCCGCCACCGAGAGCACGCCGATCGTGCGAATCGGGGAAGAACCAGCGGCGCCGTAGCTCGCCGGAGCGATCGCCACCGCCGCAGGCCCGCCCTCGAGCAGGATCTGCGCGGAGCGACCGGGGGAGATGTGCCCTGACGCGGTTCGGTAATCGGAGCCGAATACCAGGATCTGGGCCTCTTCCCCCTCGGCCAGCCACCTCAGCCCTTCGGCGGTGGAGCCGCTTACCACGACTCGGCGCGGGAGGTCAGCGTCCCCGAGCCAAAGCGCTCCTCGCTCCAGCAGCGCCTCCGCCTCGTGCTCCTCCAGCTCCTCGCGCGAACGCTCGACCTGCGTCGCGTGGCGCACGTACGCGAGCGTCAGCTCGGCACCGGCATCCGCCAGCAGACGGCCCAGCACCAGCGCGTCGTGGTCATTGGCAGTGTCGTCGTAGGAGACGATCGCGTTGATTGACATGGTGGCGCTCCAGTCCTTGCTTGATTCAAATTCCGTGGTCTCTTCGTCGCGAGAATCGCAGTTGCCTGCTATCAGCGCTAATGAAGTTCCTTCTGTTCAGTATAAACTCTGCTAATGCTGAATCTTGGGCGTCTGAAGGTGCTCCAGGAGGTGCTGAGCCGCGGCTCGTTTTCGGCCGCCGCCGAGGCCCTCTCGTACACCCAGTCGGCGATTTCCCAGGCCATCGCGCGGCTCGAATCCGAGACCGGGGCAACCCTGGTCGTCCGCGATCGCCGAGGCGTCCGACCCACCCCGGCGGGCGCGATGCTGGTCGAGCATGCGGCCGCGATCTTCGCCCAGGTGGAGGCCGCCGAGACGGATCTCGCGGCAGTGCTCGGCGTGCGGGGAGGCGTGCTGCGGGTGGCCTCGTTTCCGTCGGCCGGAGCGACGCTGATCCCTGAGGCGGTCGCCGCCTTCCGCTCCCGTCATCCGGCGGTGTCGCTGACCCTGGCCGAAGGCGAGCCGGAGGACATCGCTCCGCGGCTGCGCGCCGGTGAGTTCGACCTCGCCCTGCTGTTCGAGTTTCCAGGTGTGCGGGAGCGCGCGGGGGTGGGGCTGCGAGCGGTGACGCTGCTGGAGGACCACATGCACGTGGCGCTCCCGGCCGAGCACGAACTCGCGAGCAAGCCCGAGCTCACGTTGGCTGAGCTGCGTGGCGAGGATTGGGTTCAGACCTCGTCCCGGAGCCCGTGTGCGCGCCACGTGGTGCGCTCCTGCCTGGCCGCGGGATTTGAGCCGAACGTGACGTTCGAGAGCGACGACTACGAGACCGTTCAGGGGCTTGTGGCCGCCGGTGTGGGGGTGGCGCTGATTCCCCGGTTGGCGCTGACCCGGGTGCATCCGGGGATCGTCGTGCGGGAGCTCGCTCCCCGGAGCCCGGCGCGCAAGGTCGTCGCCGCGACGGTCACCGGGCCGGGCGTCGCGCCGGCGGCGAAGCCGATGATCCGCGTGCTGTCCGACGTCGCCCGCCGGTATACGGATGTGCCGCTGGTCTCGGCGACCGCGCCGCTGGTCTCCGCGCCCGCGCCGCTGGTCTCGGCGACCGCGCCGCTGGTCTCCGCGCCCGCGCCGCGGGTCTCGGCGGCGCCGTAGCTAATAGACGTGTGCTAGCGCCGGGCGCTCAGCGACCCACTCATCGCTCACCTCGCGCAGCACCGTGAGCATTGCCGCAGCGGCGGGTGAGCGGTAGCCGGCCAGCAGCGCGGCCATGATCGGGCGCGGGGGGGGCGCGGGATCCAGTTCTCTGACCACCACGTCGTCCCGGACTCCGCGGCACACCATGTCGGGAATCAGCGCGACGCCGACGCCGGCGGCGACGAAGCCGAGGATCGCTGGGTAGTCATCGTTCTGGAAGGCGATCTGCGGCTCGAAGCCGGCTGCGTGGCAGGCGCGCAGGAACAGACGGGAATCGGGGCAGGTGTTGGTGGTGGCGAGCATCCACTGTTCGCTGGCGAAACGGCCCAGGCCGAGCTGGGCCTCCGACGCCAGCGTGTGGTCGGGCCGCATGGCCACGTACATCGGATCGTAGAACAGATGTACCTGCTCGATGCCCCCGCGAACGTCCGTGGCCTCGGGCACCCCGCGATCGAACAGATCCTGGTGCGAGAGCGCCAGGTCAAGTTCGCCCGCTCGAAGCTGGGGGAGAGAGTCGATCGGATCGGCCATCGCGATGGTCAGCTCGACGGCGGGAAATCGCTCGCGAAACCGCGCGATGGCCAGCGGCAGGATCGACGCCGCCGCCGAGGCGAACGAGGCGAGCCGGAGCCGGCCGCCCTCCAGCCCCGCCAGCGCACGCAGCTCAGTCTCCGCATCGATCAGGCTGGCGAGGATCCCCTCGGCGCGCTTGACCAGCAGCCGGCCGGCGTCGGTGAGGACGGCGCCCTGGGGCACTCTCAGCACGAGGATCGCGCCGGCCTCTGCCTCAAGCGTGGCGATCTGCCGCGAGACAGCCGGCTGGGTGTAACCGAGCGCCGCCGCCGCCGCCGAAAACGAACCGTGCCTGGCGACCTCGCACAGGACCCTCAGACGTCGGGTGTCGAGCATTACATGAAGTTATACCGGATGAAGCAAAGCCCTATTTGCATTCATGCAGCGGAAGCGGCAGATTGCATCTCATGGCTCCTCTCACCACCCCGACGATCACCATCAGGCCAGCGTACGGAGACGACGATTCCGCGTTGAGCGCGCTGGCCGCTCTCGACAGCGCAAGTGGCGTGCCGAAGGGCGCGCTGCTGCTGGCCGAGGTGGATGGCGAGCTGCGCGCCGCACTGTCGGTGCGATCCCACACCGTGATTGCCGATCCGTTCTTCCCCACGCTCGAGCTGGTGGCCCTGCTGCGCCGCCATGCCGATGCCATCGGCTCGCCGACTCCCAGGCGCTGGCGAGCGCTCGGCCGCCGGCGCGTCCCCGCGCGCGCGGTCACCGCCGCCTAGAAGGCCCCTGAAGAAGTGAGGTTTTGAAGGACTGCGCCCGCGGGGGTGCGGCGAGTCGCGGTGCTTGGGGCTGTCCGGTGCTCAGGCTTGTTCGGCCGGTCGGGGGTCGTGCGGGGCTCC
>JBPCMW010000049.1:0-5004 GCA_051001875.1 Solirubrobacteraceae bacterium
ACGGGTGCGGGTCACCACGCTGTGCGCAAACCCCGCGAACGAACTACACGGCGAGGAATCCAGCTCTCAGCACGCGGTTCCGCCGAACCGCGACGGTCACTTCACCCCCAACTCGACAGGAGAGCCCATTTTGCAGCGTCAGCGACTCGATCGCCACCGCGCCGTTGCCAGCATCGAGATCGCCCAGCGCCACGTAGTCCGAGGGCCAGCATCGAAATAGCTTTGAGAACTGGCCCATGCTCGGTGATTCGAACCTCCGGCCGCGGCTCCTGCTGATGGACTGACAGTTCCCGTCGTCGCTCAGCGGCTCGACAGCGTGCGAGCTGCACCCTGACGAACCGTCAGATCACCATTCGCAACCTTGTAGGCGATCGTATCGATGTAGCCGCCGCCGTCGCGCGTTCGGGCGGCGCTCTGCTCCGGCGTGACGCCCAGCTCGCTTAGTCCGCTCGCCGCCTGGGGATCGAAGCAACGGGCCTGCAGCCATCTTGCCGTCATCGCATCGTCAAACCCGGCTTGCGTCCATTGCTGGGCAGCGACTTCGGCGCTCCCATCACGACTGGCCAGCTCCCCATACCGCCTGATCGTCTCGACGCTGGTGCTACGAGCTGGTTCGTAAATCCTCACGCTGCTCCCTTAGCGTCGGTTATAACCGATCCTTGCCAGACCGTGGCGTTCCTGCTCCGGAGGCCGTCCCGCGAGCCACCACCTGCGCCGCGAGTTTGCGGCTGGCCTCGTCGATCATCGAGCCGTCCAACATCAGCGCGCCGCGGCCCTCCTCGCGTTCTCCAGCTTCCAACGCATCGAGCACGGCGCAGGCCCGAGCGAATTCCTCGGCGGTCGGCGCGAAAAGCTCGTTGAGCAGATCGATCTGCGTCGGGTGCAGCGCCCATTTGCCGTCGTAGCCCATGGCTCGCGCTCGCTGCGCGGCCGCTCGAAAGCCATCGTGGTCCTCCACGGCGAGGTATGGCCCATCGATCGCCTGCAGACCCGCAGAGCGGGCGGCGACCAGCACCGTCTCCAGCACGTACTGCCAGCGGTCGCCGGAATCCTGGCCTCCCAGCGGCAGCCCGAGCGACGCCGACAGATCGGCGTACCCGACGATCAGCGTCTCGAGACGCGGACTGGCTTGCGCGATCACGTGGACGTTGCGCAGGCCAGTCGCGGTCTCGATTAGCGCCTGGAGCGCAACCGGTGCGTCTCGACCGCACTCATGCTCGACCATCCCGGTGAGTCGATCGACGAACTCCAGCTCGCCGGGTGACTCCACCTTCGGAACGACAAGTGAACCCAGCGCCTCTCCCGCACCAGCGATGACCTCGATCACATCACGGTGACACCAGTGAGTGGCGGGGCCGTTGATTCGCACTGCCAACGAATGGTCCTCAAATTGACCTTGGCCGATAAGCCTCGCAACTGAAGCCCGAGCCTTCGCCTTCGCGTCCGGCGCGACGGAATCCTCGAGATCGATCACCAGTTCGTCGGCGGGGAGCGATCGCGACTTGGCCAGCATCTTCTTGGAGGATCCCGGGACCGAGAGACAGGAACGACGCGCGACCACTCGCGCGAGCCTACCTTGGCGATGACGCCACCGCTCGAATAGGCTCACGCGTACTTCCGCAGGCGCGTGGCCACGTGAGAGCTGTGCGGAGACCACCGAGGAGAGATGACATGCAGCAGGCTCGGCAGCGGGTGCACATCGGCGGGCCGTACTTCGAGGACTACTCGATCGGTCAGGTGTATGCGGGCCCAGCGATGACGCTGACCAGCGGGCATGCCGCGGTGCACCAGGCGATCGTGGGTGATCGCATGCGGCTGGCTCTCGACGCGGACCTCGCCTCCGTGGTAACTGGCCGCCGTGGCTCGTTGGCGCACCCCAACCTGGTTTGCGATCTCTCGATCGGGCAATCGACCGAGCCCACGTTCAGGGTGCGAGGCAATCTCTTCTACCGCGGCCTGGTGATTCAGCGGCCGGTCTTCATCGGCGACACCATGCGAACCACGACCGAGGTCGTCGGGCTCAGGCAGAACAAGCCGCGCTCCGACGGCACCGCGACCGGCCTCGTCGCCCTGCGCATCTGCACCGTCGATCAGCGTGGCCAAGCGGTGCTCGACTACTGGCGCTGCCCGATGATTCCGCTGCGCGACCCCGACGTGCAGACGGGCTACGCGGATCGCTTCGAGGCAATCCCCAGCGAGCTCGCGGTGGATGCTGTCCGCGCAGCGCTTCCGGCCCACTGGTCGTTCGGCACTGCGCGTGAGCGCTTGCCCGGGGTCCACGGTGGCGAGCTTGTCGCCGGGAGTGTTTACGAGATCGAGGGCCGCGACACCGTCACCGCCGGGCCTGAGCTTGCCCGGCTGACGCTGAACGTGGCTAAGACGCACACCGACGCCGGAGCAAGCGCACACGGCAACCGTCTGGTGTACGGCGGCTACACGATCTCGGTGGCGGCCGCACACGCGACCCGCGCGCTGCCCAATCTGCTGACGATCCTGGCGTGGCGCAGCTGTGAGCACACCGGCCCGGTGTTCGAAGGGGACATCCTGAGCACTGAGCTGACGCTCGAATCCACAGACCAAGTCGCGCTTGGCGCCGATTCGTGCTGGCTTGTGGACCTGCGCGCAGAGGTGCATGCCCACCGGGCGGCCGCGCTGGAGCCCGAACCGGTCCTCGACTGGCGGTTCATCGGTCTGATGGCATGAGGCCCCAAGAGGAGAAGAGAACATGAGCGGCATTCTCGAAGGCATGCGGGTGATCGAGGGCTCGGCTTTTGTGGCGGCTCCGCTTGGGGGCATGACACTGGCTCAGATGGGCGCCGATGTGATCCGCTTCGACCCGATCGGCGGTGGTCTCGACTACCACCGCTGGCCGGTGAACGACGATGACGTATCGCTGTTCTGGCATGGGCTCAACAAGGGCAAGCGCTCGATCCAAGTGGATCTCCGCAACCCAGAGGGCCGCGAGCTACTCACCGCCCTGATCGCCCAGCCCGGCGAAAGCAACGGCATGTTTCTCACCAATTTCCCCGCCCGCGGCTGGCTGAGCTTCGACGCGCTTTCGGCGAGCCGCCCGGACCTCGTGATGGTCAGCATCGTCGGCAACCACGACGGCTCCTCCGCGGTCGACTACACCGTCAATCCGGCAACGGGCTTTCCGTGGGCAACGGGTCCGCGCCATTTGAACGCGCCGTTCAATCACCTGCTTCCGGCCTGGGACTGCATCACGGGCCAGATGGCGGTTGCGGGTCTGCTCGCGGCCGAACGTCACCGCCGTCTCACCGGCGACGGCCAGATTGTGCAGGTCGCGCTGTCGGACGTCGCCTTCGCGATGATCGGAAACCTCGGCAAGATCGCCGAGGCACAGGTGCTCGGCCGCGACCGCGTCAAGGACCAGAACTATCTCTACGGTGCCTTCGGCCGCGATTTCACGACCGAGGAAGGGCGCCGCATCATGGTCGTGGCTCTCACGCTCAAGCAGTGGACAAGCCTCGTTGATGCGACGGAACTGCACGAGCCGTTCGCGACGCTCGAGAAGATGATGGGGGTCGATCTGCGCAAGGAGGGGGACCGCTGGCGCGCCCGAGAGGTGATCGGTGCGGTGCTGAAGGAGTGGATGGTCGTGCGCACGGAGGCGGAGATCGCCGAGATCTTCGATCGCCACGACGTCTGCTGGGGCCCGTACTACACGTTCCGCGAGGCCGTCAACGGGGATCCTCGCTGCTCGACCGAGAACCCGATGTTCGAGGAGCTCCAGCAGCCCGGGATCGGCAGCTACCGTGTGCCGGGTTCGCCGCTGTCGTTCTCAGCGCTCGAGCGTTTGTCGCCCACACGGGCTCCGCTGCTCGGCGAGCACACGGACCAGATCCTTGGCGAGAACCTCGGTCTGAGCGAGGCCGAGATCGGCAGGCTTCACGATCAAGGCGTTGTCGCCGGCCCGAGGTGACGGCAGCGGCCTGATCGGCTGGGCCTCACGGCTACGCCCGAGCGACCTGCCGGCCCTCGTCGGGTGGCCGAGGGTCAGCGCGGGCGCCGCGAGTTATCTGGATCTGGCGAAGGCGATGTGGCCTTCGCCGTGCGCGATCGCCGGGCCCCATGCGACCAGGCGGACGCGGTAACCACCCGCCACCGGACTGGCGTCATCGACGAGCGCGCCGCCCTCCGTGCTCACGAGGAGGTCGCCCGGGCGGACGCCGGCGTTTCGCAGCGCGCCAGCCCGGATCCGCAGCACCGCGTCGTCGCCCGGGTGCCGGTTGCCGGGCGTCAGCCGGTCGGCCGCGAACGCGTCTGCGCGCGGATCGCGGGGAACGAACGCCTCGCTCTCGACGCCGATGTCGCCGCCGTGGGGCAGGCCGGAGTTGGCGAGTAGCGAGCTGTTTCCGTGTGGCGTGATCGCGAAGATTTGCCCTGTGGTCTCGCTGGAAGCGATCAGATCGCCGGCGAAGCGACCGAACGTGGACGGAGCCACGACGATGCCTCCCTCGACTCGTGGCGCGCGGCGGGTGATCGTGCTCACGACACCATGGCGGTCGATCGCCTGGACAGCCGTGGAAGAGCCGGCGTTGATGGTGACGAGCAGCCGGTGACCGAACCGCCCGGTCGTGTCGAACGTAATCCCATCGATCAGCCCCGGCAGCGTCAGGCGCGCAAAGCGGCGGATAATGCCGCTGGTGCTGATTGCGACCACGCCGCGCCCGCTGGTGAGGCGCAGGGCGTATACGGTCCCGCTCCCGAACGAACCGCCGGGCGAAAACGCGATGTACGGCTCCTCGCCGCCCGGGCTGGTGTAGCCAGGTGGCCCGGAGGAGAACGGCCTCACGCGGCCGCCGGCAGTCAGCAGCCACAGCCGTGCATGGGCGGCCAGGACGAGCGATCCGTCGCGCCTAGAAGGCCCCTGAAGAAGTGAGGTTTTGAAGGACTGCGCCCGCGGGGGTGCGGCGAGTCGCGGTGCTTGGGGCTGTCCGGTGCTCAGGCTTGTTCGGCCGGTCGGGGGTCGTGCGGGGCTCC
>JBPCMW010000050.1:0-8900 GCA_051001875.1 Solirubrobacteraceae bacterium
AACACCCCTCGCCACCGCCTGGCGCGCATACGAACACGCGCTCGACGACAAAATCAAACAGGCCGCTATCGCGGCCTGACAAGAAGATGACCGATCCGTGAACCTTTCAACCGCCAAGCGGAGCTAGCCTTTCCTGCGTGGCGCGTGGAAGCTTGAGAGCCTCAGACTCCGAACGCGAGCAGATCGTGACTCGTCTCCAGCAGGCCGCGGCCGAGGGCCGCATCACCGCCCACGAGCTGGAGCAACGGGTGAGTACGGCGTTGAGGGCTCGCACCCACGGGGACCTCGAGCAAACCGTGGCCGACCTACCCAGCCGACGCGTTGTCGCTCGCCGCCGCCCGGCCCCGCAGTCGGCGCTCCTGACGGTGAGAGACCACCCCGCGCTGGCGCTCGTGGCGATCCCGGTGGTCGTGCTGGCGGTGGCAGCGCTGATCACGCTGACCGCGTTGTGGACCACGCTGATGATCCTCTGGTTCGTGCTGGGCCATCGCGGCCGCTTCGGTCCCGGCCCGTGGCGCTACGCCTCGCGCCGGCTCGGGCCGGATCGCGCGCCTTCGCTCAGATAATCACCGGCACCGACCCGCCGTCGACCGACCAGGCCGCGCCGGCCACGTTGGAGGCTGCCTCCGAGCACAGGAAGGCGATCACCGCGGCGATCTCGTCCTCCGTCCCCAGGCGTCCGAGCGGCACGCGGGCAGCAGTCGACTCCAGCACCTCCTCGCGCGTAATGTCTTTCGCCTCGGCGTTCTGATCAGCGAGACCGCCCGGCGCCAGCCACAGCTCGCTTCCCACGGGGCCGGGCGCGACGGCGTTGACCAGCACGCCTTTGGCCGCGTACTGGTCAGCAAAGGCGCGGGACAGGGACAGCTCGGCCGCCTTGGTCACCGAGTAGGCCATGTTCGAGCTCGAGGGCCGCTTGCCCGAGGAGGAGCAGACGTTGACGATCCTGCCCCAGCCCCGCTCTGCCATCGCCGGCGCGGCAGCGCGCATCAGCCGCATCGGCGCCATTACGTGGAGCTCCCATTGCGACTGCCAGTCCGCGTCGGTGAGCTCCTCAAGCGGCTTGACCGCGCTCGTCCCGGCGTTGTTGACGAGTGCGTCGATGCGGCCGAAGTGCTGCAGGCACGCCTTGAGCAGCCGCTCTCCGGCGACCGGGTCGGTGACGTCGAGCGCGAGCGTCTGCGCGTATCCACCGGCCTCACGGCACTGTTGGGCAATGGCGCTCAAGGTGTCCTCCCGGCGGCCGACGAGCAGCAGGGATGCGCGCTCCGCGGCCAGCACGAGCGCGGTTGCGCGCCCGATGCCGCGGGAGGCTCCGGTGATGACGCAGGCGCGATCACAAAGGCCGAGGTCCATCGGCACTGATTCTCACAAAGCCGGGCTCGCCTCGCGCACCGCCTCCGACAGCAGCGCCACCGCCTGCTCGATGGCCGTCGGCGACAGGTTTGCGTAGCCGAGAATCAGTCCCGGGCGGCCGGGGCTCGTGCAGCCGTGGTGGGGGCCGAGGCCCTCAACCAGGACACCCCGCCCGGCGGCCGCGTGTTCCACCGCGACCTCGTCAGTCTCCGTGGGAAGCAGCGCGAGCACATAGAGGCCGGCCGCGATCCCGCTAAAGCGGACTTCCGGGAGCACCATCGCGAGCTCGCGCATGAGCGCAGCTCGGCGCTCGCGGTAGCGGAGGCGGGTTCGGCGAATGTGGCGGTCGAGCTCGCCGCGCGCAATGAAGTCCGCAAGCGCGCGCTGGTCGAGCACCGACGAGCCCCCGTCGCCGAGCGCCTTCTCGTAGGTCAACGCGCCGGTCAGCCAGGACGGCGAGAGCATCCAGCCGATGCGGAGACCCGGCACCAGCCGCTTGCTCACCGAGCCGAGGTGCGCGACCCGCTCCGGCGCAAGTCCCTGGAGGGCACCGACGGCGTCGCGGTCGTAGCGCAGCTCGGAGTCGTAGTCGTCTTCGATGATCAGCCCATCCGTGTCCTCGGCCCACTCGAGCAGCTCGGCGCGGCGCTCGGACGCCAGTACGACCCCGGTCGGGAACTGATGCGCGGGGGTCACGACGACGGCCTCGCATCCGGACTCGCGGAGGGCGCTCACGTCGATGCCGTCTCCGTCGACCCCGATCGCAACCGGCTCAAGCCCAGCTCGCTCGGCGATCAGCCGGTGCTCCACCCACCCCGGGTTCTCAACCGCGATCCGCTCGAGCCCGCGGTCGCGCAGCGTACGGCAGAGCACCGCGAAGCCCTGCGTGAAACCGGAGCACACAAGCGTGTGCTCGGGCTCAGGCGCCGTTCCGCGCGCCCGGGCCAGGTAGACCATCAACTCGTTGCGCAGCTCTGGCGTGCCGCGAGGATCGCCGCGAGCGAGGCCGTCGAACGGGGTCGCGCTCAGCGAGGCTCGCAGCGAGCGCAGCCAGCGATCCCGTGGAAACCCGGCGAGGTCAGGCACTCCAGGATCGAAGCTGTAGGCATATCGAGGGCCGAGCGAACTCGCGGGCACCGGGGGACGCTCAGCGCTTGCGTTGAGGGCGACCCGCGTCGGCGCACCCTGCGATGCGGTCAGATACCCCTCGGCGCTCAGCTGCGAGTAAGCCTCCAGCACCACGCCGCGGGAGACCCCCAGCTCGCCAGCCAGCGCCCGTGAGGATGGCAGCCGCGTCCCGGCCGCCAGCCGGCCGCTGCGAACGTGATCACGGAGCAGCGACTCCAGCTGCTCGTGCATCGTCGCCCCCGATCCACGGTGCAAAGCGAGCAGCAGCTCCGGACCGGCGCCGGAGAAAAGTGGCTCTTTCGAGGTCCGCACAACTGGACCTTAACAGCGAGCCAGTTTCGGCCTACGGTGTGCTCGACCGAATCGGAGGCAATGTGGACAGGATCACCATCGTCGGCGGCGGGCTGGCCGGTCTTACGGCCGCGATCTCCTGTGCCGAGCAGGGCGCCCCCGTTCGCGTGCTCGAGGCGCACGGGCAGCTCGGTGGCCGGGCGCGCAGCACCGACGGGCCCTACCGGGCGAACCTGGGGCCTCACGCCCTGCTCTCCAACAGCCCGTTCTGGAGGTGGCTGGGCGAGCGAGACCTCCTCCCGCCCCACGCCCGTCCGCCGCTCTCCGGCGTGCGGTTTCGTTGGCAGGACGACATCCGGCGCGTCCCCGCCGTCGGCGCAGCGGTGGCGGCCCTGCGCCTGCGCGGCCGCTCCGCTCCAGTGGAACTCGACTTCCGCACCTGGGCGACAGATCAGGTCGGCGACGAGGCGGCGGAGGCGCTCGGTCGCAGCGCTGGAATCCTCACCTATCACCATGATCCGGGTGAGCTTTCGGCTGCCTTTCTCTGGGAGCCGCTGGTCCGCGGATTGCTCTCAGCGCCGCCCGCGGCCCGGTATCCACTCGGCGGCTGGAGCACGATCGTGGAGCGCATGGCGGCTCGCGCGCGTGAGCTCGGAGTCGAGATCCTCGTGGGCACGCGGGTGGAGCGGCTTCCCAATGCCCCGGTGATCGTCGCGACCGAGCTCGGGGACGCGCGGGCGCTGCTCGAAGAGGATCAGAGCCTGAGCTGGCTGAGCGGGAAGGCGGTCTGCCTCGATCTGGCGCTGCGTCATCGCCGCGGAGACCCGTTCGTCGTCGTCGACCTCCAGGAGACGGGCTGGATCGAGCGCTACACCGCGGCGGACAAGTCGCTCGCGCCGCCCGGCGAGGAGCTGATCCAGGCCCAGATGCCGATCCGGCCCGGCGAGTCCGCCGACGCTGCTGCCACGCGGCTCGAGCAACTGCTCGACGCCGCCTACGTCGGCTGGCGCGAACGTGAGACCTGGCGCCGGCGCCAGGTGATGGACGGACGAACGGGGGCGCTCGACCCGCCCGGCAAGACCTGGCGAGACCGCCCCGCCGTCGATCGAGGCGACGGCGTCTACCTGGCGGGAGACATGGTCGCCGCGCCGGGGTGCCTGTCCGAGATCGCCTGGGCGAGCGCGGTGGAGGCGAGCCTGCTGGCGGTGGCGGATAGTCGGCGGGCGCGAGCGGCCGCGTGATGACCGTGATCGCTGCCGTCGTCTCGAAGTCTCAGGCTCAGCCTGAGGATAAGCCCTTGGAGCGGCACCGCCGGATATTGGCGCTGCGGCCCGGTCTCGTGCTCGTCGCCGCCGGGCAGGCCGAAGTCGGGATCTGGGGGCTGCGGCGCCTCGGTCATTCTTCCGCTCGTTCCCGGGCTCGGGCCATCACTGGGTGTCGGCGCTCGGCCCCTACAACGAACATCTGGTGCGCGACTACGCGGCAGCCGAGCTCGGGCTCGCCGTCCTCCTCGTCGGAGCGGCGATCTGGTTCTCGCGCCGCGTGGTCCTCCTCGCGGGGGTTGCCTTCCTGGCCGCCACGATCCCCCATTTCGTCTACCACCTCACGACCACCAGCAGTCTGTCGACCGGTGACAACCTCGCGAGCCTCGGCGCGTTCGTGCTCGAGCTCGCGCTCGTGGGGGCGGCGATGGCGATAGCCGCGCGGGATTCTTTGACCTCGAGCCATTCCGAACTGGAGCATCAGCGATGACACGTCTACCGCATGCCCAACCGCGCGGTCTCGATCTCCTGCGACGCGTGAGTTATGCGTCCGCCAGACGCATGTACGGTCGTCCGCTGGAACCCACCGGAATCGTGGCCCACCACAAGCCGCTGCTGGCCGGCTACAGCGCGCTCGCTCTTGCCTCGGACCGCTTCTCCCACTCGGTGCCGAAACGGCTCAAGGAGCTCGCGATGCTGCGGACCGCGCAGTTGGTGGGCTGCGAATGGTGCCTCGATTTCGGTTCGAAGCTCGCCCAGGACGCGGGCGTGCCGGCGGACGACCTGCGCGACCTCTCAACCTGGCAGTCGTCCTCGCGGTTCGATCGGCTTGACCGCCTGGTGCTCGAATACGCCGAAGCGATGACCCGCACCCCGGTCGAGGTGTCCGACGAACTGTTCGACGGCTTGCGAGCGCACTTCGACGAACGCCAGATCGTCGAGCTGACGATGGCGATCGGGCTGGAGAACCTCTATGCCCGGACAAACTGGGCCTTCGGGATCGAGGGCGAGGGTTTCAGCGAGGGGATGTACTGCGTGCGCCCGGAAAACGCTTCCGCGGAAGCGTTTCAGACTGCCGGCGCCGCCCGCTCACAAGACCTGATTGACGTCGAGTCACTCGAGGTTGCGAGGCGCCGACTCGGAGGACGGCGCATCGACTAAGCGCCCCTCAGGACCCGCCCAGACCGTTCTCAAGCGCATATCGCACCGCCCCCGCCCGGTTGCTCACGCCGAATTTCCGGTAGACGTTCGTGAGGTGGAACTTCACCGTGTGCTCGGAGATCCACAGCTCGGCGCTGATCTCGGCTGTAGTCAATCCGCGGGCGGCGGCCGAGAGGATGCTGCGCTCTCGGTCGGTCAGATCAGGTCCCGCCGATTCCGCCGCTGAATCGTCGCCCGGCCCCGGCCGCTGGCGAGGCGCGTGGAAGACGGCGCCGGTGGCGACCTGCCGGACGATGCCGGCGATCTCGGATGGGCTAACGCTCTTGAGCACGAACGCACTGGCGCCGGCATTCAGAGCGGAATCGATCGCCGACCGGTCCTCGGTGGCCGAGAGGACGACGACCTTGACCTCAGGCCACCGGCTGAGCACCTGCTCGATCTGCTCGTTGCCCTGCACCCCGGGCATCCGGACATCCATGAGCACGACCTCCGGTTGCCGGCGCTCCACCAGGCTCATCGTCTCGGCCGCCGAATTGGCCTCGCCCACGACCTGAATGTTCTCGCTGCGCTCCAGGGCGCGCCGGATCCCCGCGAGCATCAATGGATGATCGTCGGCGATCAGGACCTTTACGGCGTCTTCGGTCCTTTGGGGCGATCCATTAATAAATTGACTACTGCCCGCACCAGAGTAACCCTAGTCAATAGCGCAATGGGCGGCAGAAGAAGTGCGGCGGCCCTGCGGGTAATCGAATCGGGGAGCGAGTGGGCCGAAACTAACGCGACACCTGAACCTCGCCGGAGATCAGGCTGTAGTTCCCCGCCAGATCGGTGGCGCCGAGGCGAACTGTGTAGCTGCCCATGTGGGCAAGCGCCGGAATTGCGAAGGCGTGCACCCCGTAACCGAACTCCGCGCTCGTGCTCAACACGGTCCGGCCGCCGCCGATGACGGTGATGCCGACGTGGGACATTTTGGACACGCTGAAGCGAATGGCGCCGGGGGTCCTGACGCGCAGGCGGCCGGTGAGAAGCTGCAACGCGGGGGGCGTCGTCAGGTAGGCCTGGAAGCGCGCCGCGGTCGTGCAGTAGGCCGTCGCATGCGTGCGCGAGCACATCTGATGCAGGAATTGAGTGACGAGCGTGTGGTAGTCAAGTGTGTCCTCCTGGCCCGGCTCGTACAACGACCAGGCGCCGGTGTCAAAGCTCGGCAGCTCGGCGCGAGCCTCCGCATCGCCGGCCTGGAACAGCCGCCCCGCGTCCGCGTTCCCGCTCACCCTTGCGTAATCGAACAGCCCGATCAGGGACTGGAGGAAGCCGTTGATGACGGCGGCACCCGGCGCGAAGGAGTAGAGCAGGTAGCGGCTCCCCAGCTGCGTCTTCACGCTGACGCCGACGGGCGCGCTGCGATGGAAGATTGGCAGCGCTCGCCGCGCGAGCTCGAGGTAGGACGGGTCGTGGAACGCCTGATACGCGTCCGTCAGCGCCTGGATCGCTGTTCCTTGCGACATCGCGCTGGTCCAGGGCGGCACGCCGCCGTCGAACTTGAAGTAGTACTCCCAGGCGATCCCGCCGCCCCGGTGGGCGGCGAGCGGGATCAGCTCGGCAAGCAGCTGGCGGATACGTGGGTAGAACTTCGGCCCCCCGTTGAACATCGAATTGATCGGCCCAAAGCTTCCGAGCTCCTGCAGCTCGATCCCCTGACCGATGTAGTGCTCCCACACGAGTTGCGATCCGGCGAACTGCACGCGCTGACCTGACGAAAGCAGCGGCCCGGTCGTCCACCACCGGCGGTTGCGGTCAAGCGTGAGGAACAGCGCCGGGAGCCGCGACGGCGTGAGCAAGCCCGCGGCGGCGATGCCGTGAAGATTGTCGATCACCGCCTGGAGCTCCAGATGCCGCGTGCCGCCGAGCCGGCCGGCTGTGTTGAGCGCTGAGTTGAAGCTCCCGAGGTAGCGCTGGTAGGCAGCGGAAGAGATCGCGTGGGTGTGCCGAAGCCGAGCCAGCACGGTCCGGACGTTCCGATCGGCCGGTCGAGAACGTCGCTTCACGCTCGTGGCCCGGGCGCGGAACGGCACCGCGGGCGCCGGGGTCACGGTCGGCAGCGTCAGAAACGGATCGTTCCGTTGGGTGGCGTGACCGTCGCGCCCGAGCACGATGACCTGCGAAGCCTGCGCCACAGCCGGGGTTCCGCCGAGCGCCCACAGCACGGCGACCACAGCAGCTGAAAAACCGATCAACCGGATTGGGAGAGGTTAGACGAGTCGCTGCGCGGCGCGGGGTTACAGCTCCAGCTGCTCCACCAAACGTCGCCTCAGCAGCGGATTGATCACCTGGTAGTCCCCCCTCCCCAGCCGCTCGATGATCCCGGCGTCGATCAGCTTCTTCAGCGCCCGATCGGCGTCCCCGCGATGCATGCCCTCGGTCAGGGGACGGTGGGAGGCCACGCGGCGAGCGATCTTCAGCGACAGCCGGTGGCTGGAGCGGATGGTCTCGATCAGCTGATCGATCAGGGCGCTGTCACCGGCGTACGCCGCGTCATAGCCCTGCTGAACCAGGTTGAGGTCGATCTCGCGGCGGTCGAGCAGGATGCTGAGGAAGTGGGTCTGCTGCGCGATCAGCATCGTCACGCGCGGGTGCTGCTCCCCGAGGGTCACGATTCGAATGAGCGCGTCAGGCTCGATCTCGCAGCCGTCGGCCTTGAAACGGTCGTGCAGGCCGGCTTGCCAGTCCTCGGGGGCGATCGGGCGCAGGTGGTAGAAGCTTCCGAAGCCACTGAGGGCCCGGTGCTGCGGCGTGAACAGGTCACGCATCACATGTTCGAGGCTTCCCGTGAACAGGTAGCTGACCTGGCTCGAGCGCTGGAAGGTGGCGCGCATGCGCTTCGTGACCGCGTCTGGATCGCCGTACGGGCGGCGGTCGCTCGCGAGCTCCTGGAACTCATCGAAGAACACGACGCAGCGCTTGCCATCGGCCACCGCCACCCGCTCCGGCAGCTCCAGCGCCTGGACGAGCGCCGACTGTGGATCACGGGCCGCCAGGCCGGGAGTCAGCGCCAGCTCCACCCCCTCGCCAAGCTGGCTCTTCAGCGACACGGCTGCCGCCGCCTGCGCCGCCGTAAGGGCTGAGCGCCCAAGCCGGCGCGCCTTCGGCAGGAGCTGGCGCAGAGCTGGGCGGTTGCGCAGGACCGCTGTCGCCAGCGCTTCGGCCAACTCGGCCGCGTCGGCGAGCTCGAACAAATCGACCGCGGCGACGTATATGCCATGTCCCTTGACGCGGGTCAATGCGGCCTCGCAGACGCTCGTCTTCCCGGTACGGCGCGGGCCGGCCATCACGAGGCTGGTGCCGTTCTCGAGCGCGGCCGCTATCTCATGCACGTCGTCCCGGCGACCGATCATCTGGCCGGCGGGGATCGGCTCATCGGTGGGGAAAAGGTCTCCGCTGGCCTGGCGCTGTTTAGGTTGTACACGAACCACGCGAGCAGTGTACACGTTAAGTGTGTACTAAGTTGTACACACAGCATGTGAGCTTTGCTCGCCGCTCGTGTGTGCTCGCGGCGTGGCCCCCGTTAGTCCTTCCCCAGCTCCAGCACGGCCAGGAACGCCTCCTGGGGCACCTCGATCCGGCCGACCTGCTTCATCCGCTGCTTGCCCTTCTTCTGCTGCTCGAGCAGCTTGCGCTTGCGGCTGATGTCACCGCCGTAGCACT
>JBPCMW010000051.1:0-24503 GCA_051001875.1 Solirubrobacteraceae bacterium
CGACAGCACTTGGCCAGCCGCAGCATCACCTCGTCGATGCCGTCGACCGAGATCCCGAACTTGCTCGAGGAGGTCGTCGGGCGCGACCGACGCCGGCCGGTGTGCAGCAGGTCGTCGGCCGCGGTGGGCTCGGACTCGGCCGCCTCGCCCTGCTTGAGGCGCTGCATGACCTTGTTGACGACGACCTTGGGCGAGATCTTGGCCCCGCCGAGCGCGATGTAGAAGTCGTCGCCCTTGCGGAAGCCCATCTCGCGGATCACGTCGGCCAGCAGCGGGGAGCCGACCAGCTTCTGGGAGGGCAGGCCCTGCTTCTTCAGATGCTCCTGAAGCAGCTCGCGCCCGGTGTGCTCGGTGTCCTTGCGGGATTCGGCCTTGAACCAGGCCTTGATCTTGTTGCGCGCGCGAGTGGTCCGGACGAGGGCCAGCCAGTCACGCGAGGGTCCGCGCTCGCGCTTGGAGGTCAGCACCTCGACGATGTCGCCCGAGCGCAGCACGTATGAGAGCGGCACGATCTTGCCGTTGACCTTGGCCCCGACGCAGCGGTGGCCGACGTCGGTGTGGATCTCGTAGGCGAAATCCAGCGGCGTGGCGCCCGCCGCGAGTGACTTGACCTCGCCCTTCGGCGTGAACACGAACACCTCGTCCTCGAACAGGTCGACCCGGGGGGTGTCCATGAACTCGCGCGGGTCGGACAGCTCCTGCTGCCAGTCGAGCAGCGAGCGCAGCCACTTGAGCTTGGTGTCGGAGTTCTTCATCCCGGCGGAACCGACCGCCGGCGACCCGTCCTCCTTGTACATCCAGTGCGCCGCGATCCCGTACTCGGCGAGGTCGTGCATCTCCCGAGTGCGAATCTGGATCTCGAGCGGCCTGCCCTCCGGCCCGATCACCGTGGTGTGCAGCGACTGGTACATGTTGAACTTGGGCATCGCGATGAAGTCCTTGAAGCGGCCGGGCAGCGGCTTCCACAGCGAGTGGATCACGCCCACCGCGCCGTAGCAGTCCTTCACCGAGCCGACCTGCACCCTCATCGCAGTCAGGTCGTAGATCTCGTTGAATTCGCGCCCCTTCTTGGTCATCTTCGAGTAGATCGAGTAGAAGTGCTTGGCCCGGCCGGAGATCTCGGCCTCGATCGAAAGCTCGTCTAGCTCCTGGGCCAGGTAGGCGCCGGCCTGGTTGACGTAGCGCTCGCGCTCGGCCCGCTGCTGGGCCACGAGAGCCTTGATCTCGTTGTACTTACGAGGGTGCAGGGTCTGGAACGCGAGGTCCTCCAGCTCCCACTTGATGGCGTGGATACCGAGGCGGTGGGCGATCGGCGCGTAGATATCGAGCGTCTCCCGCGACTTCTCGATCTGCTTCTGCTTGGGCATCGCCGTGATCGTGCGCATGTTGTGCAGGCGATCGGCCAGCTTGATCAGGATGACCCGGACGTCCGAGGCCATCGCGACCATCATCTTGCGATAGTTCTCAGCCTGGGCCTCGTCGCGGGACTGGAACGTCAGGCCGGTCAGCTTGGTCACACCGTCGACGAGGCCGGCGATCTCCTCGCCGAACGCCTCTCGTACCTCCTCGAGCGATGCCGAGGTGTCCTCGACAGTGTCGTGCAGGAGCGCCGCGCACAGCGTCTCGGTGTCCAGACGCATCCCGGCGCAGATCTTCGCCACGCCGACCGGATGGATGATGAAGTCCTCACCCGTCTTGCGGCGCTGATCGGCGTGGTGCACGCAGGCGTAGACGAACGCCTCCTCGACCCGGGCCCGATCGATCTGCGCAGGCGCGTGAGCGGAATGCTCCTCGACGATCGCGAACACATCCGAAAGCAGCCGGCTCTCGGCCTCGGTGAGCTCCGCGCTCTGAATCGCGGCGTGAACCGCCGAGCGCTCCAGGCGATCGACCGGCGGCCGTGAGGAGGGAATCAGAGCCGCCGTCGAACCGCGTCCGTTTCCCGTCCGCGCTTGACCATCGCCGCCCCCGCCCGCGCCGCCACCACCGGCGGCCTCAGCGCCGTCGGCCTTGGGGCGGGAGCGGCTCAGCCGCTTGGTCGGAGATTTGCGCTGCTCAGGAATCGTCTTCCGTCCTCATATCGCTCGGCATAGACCCGGTAGGCGGGCGAGCGAGCGAGTTCGGTCTGCGCCTCGCTCGCAATCGCCAGGGCCGGCAGTGCGCGGTCGAGGCTGACGAGCTCCAACTCCGCGAGGACCCTGATCAACCGGCCGGCCAAGCGCGCAGGACGCGGATGCGGACCGTCACCGCGAAGCGGGCGCTCGAGCTCCTCGCCGACCACCTTACGCCGTAGCTTGAGGCTGCGGTACAAGGCGACGAGCGAACTCCGAAGTGCGTACTCCAACTCGTGCATCTGCTCAGCAAAGCGTAGCTCAGCTTCGCCCCAGGTCAGGTGGGTGTAGCCAGATCCGGTGCTCAGCAGGTCGTGGGCCGCCTGTCCGGAGGGCGGATCGAGCGCCACAAGCTGGGCAAACCGGCGCAGAATCGACGGATCGGCCTCGAGCGCCGCGTACGACGTGAGCGTGAACCCACCGGTCCGCGGAGCGAGACCCGGAAGCCGCCGGGAGACGTCCGCGCACACGGCAAGCACCGGGCCGCCGGCCGCTAGCGCGTCGCCCAGCACGGTCAGTGCTCCCTCCCCCCGCCGGTCGAGCACCGCGCGCTGCGCGGATCGCGCGTCGTCCCGGCACTCCTCGCCACCGCCCTCGAACTCCCCGAACACCCCGTCCAGATAGCTGTCGGGCTCGCCCAGCACGGCGATCGCCGCCGGCGCACACGCCCGCGCGCGGCCGAGCACCAACCGCGGCTCGACCGCCCCGTTCCAGACATTGCGCTCGAGCCGGAAGGTCGCGTCGAGCGGCTGCTGCTCCCCACCGGGCACCTTGCCGTCGCAGCCGAAGGCCACCGCTCTGGCCCGCGCGCCGCCGGAGGTGACCGAGAAGCGGACGTGACGACCCTCCCCCATCGTTCGCACATCGCCAAAGCGCGCTCCGGGCACGAGCAGGCGGCTGCGGGGATTGCCCATCCCGCACGGCTCGAGCCGCCCAAGTTCCTCGGCCAGCTGCAGTCCGAGTTGCGAACCGGATACGACGGCATCGACCCGCTCGACCGGCTGCAGCAGATCCGGCGTCAGCACCTGCTGCGCGTGGCCTTCGAACGCGCTGCGCAGAGCCGGCACCTGAGCCGGGTCGATGGTCAGGCCCGCAGCCGCTCGGTGGCCGCCGTAGCGGATCATGCGCTCGGCGCACACATGCAGCCCCGCGAGCAAATCGAAACTCGGAATGCTGCGCCCTGAGCCCTGGGCAGGCTCGTCGCCGTTGAGCGCGATCATGATCGTGGGACGGTGATGGCGCTCGACGATTCGTGACGCGACGATCCCGATCACTCCGGGATGCCAATCCTCGCCGGCCAGGACGTAGGCGCTGCGCTCCCCCAGCGCAGCGACCTGCGACTCCGCCTCCCAGGTGATTCGCTGCTCGACAGCGCGACGCTCGACGTTGATCGCGTCCAGCTCGTGGGCGATCTCCGTAGCCCGTTCGGCATCCGGGGTGAGCAACAGCTCCAGGCCCGCATCCGGCCGCCGCAGCCGCCCGGCAGCGTTGATCCGCGGCGCCAGCCTGAAGCCGAGCGCCTGCGCGTCCACGGCGCTCGGGTCAGTCCGGGACACGCTCATCAGGGCGCGCAGGCCGGGCCGGCCGGTGTTGGCCAGGGCCACCAGGCCCTCGCGCACCAGCCGCCGGTTCTCCCCCCGCAACGGAACCAGGTCAGCCACCGTGGCCAGCGCGACAAGCTCCAGATCCTCGTCGGCGCTCTCCGCCCCAAGCGCCTGCGCAAGTTTGTAGGCCACCCCGGTTCCACACAGCTCGGGACACGGGTAGCCGCTCACGAGCGGATGCACGATCTGGCATTCCGGTAGCCGGCCATCGGCAGGCGGCGAGTGATGGTCGGTGACCACCACATCGATGCCCTCGGCGGTGGCCGCGGCCACCTCGTCGACCGCGGTGATCCCACAGTCGACGGTGATCAACAGCCGGGTTCCGCGCTCCGCCAGGCGCTGCACCGTCGCCAGCGAGAGCCCGTAGCCATCCTCGGTACGGCTGGGCAGAAACCAGCCGACGTCAGCGCCGAGGGACCGCAGCGCGCGCACCATGAGCGCGGTGGCGCAGACGCCGTCGACGTCGTAGTCACCGTGGACGACGATCCGGCTTCCGTCCCGGCAGTGGGTGCGAATCGTCGCCACGACCTGGTCGATTCCGTCGAAGGCGCTGGGGTCGTGTCGCTCGACCGCCTCGAGAAACCCCCGGGCCACCACGGGATCTGACATGCCGCGCCGGACCAGGACCTGGGCGAGGACGTGGCCGATGCTCAGCTCGTGCTCCAACGTGAGCGCGGCCGCGAGGTCGTACTCAGGGATCTCGAGCCGAGGGCCGGTCTCGGGTTCGGCCAGGGCAGCCTGATGCATGCAGGCAGCCTAGGTGTCCCCCCCGACAGATCCCGCAGGACGACCTAGTTCAGGCCAATTCCGCCGCGCCCGCCCAGGCGTTCGCGACGGATGCCCTCCGCGTAGACCAGCGCCATGCCGATCAGCGCGCCCGGGATCGCCTCGAGTGCGGTCGCGAGGTGCGTGTCGTGGCGTCCTGGAATGTGGAAGCCGCTGACCACCAGGCCGAACAGGGCCGCGCCGGCGAGCGCCCCGATGAACGCGCCGACGATGCCGCCCCAGTAGCGGTCAGGCAGCCAGATCGTGAAGTGCCACAGCGCTAGGCCCATCATCACCCAGGCGAGCATGCCCATCAGCGTCGCCTCCCGTGACGGCGGTTGCGGGGACGCGACTTCGAGGGCGACTTCGGCTTGGGGGGCATCTGCGCCATCCCCTCGTTCTCCGGGATGTCGGGCGCGGGGGCCGGCGGGGTGTCGCCCTCACTCGCGGGTGTCGGCCGCGCGGCCGGAGTCGGCGGTGGGGCCGGGGTCACCGGAGCCGCGGTCGGCCGCGCCGGCTTCCGGGGCTTCGGGGCCTTCGGCCCGTCGGTGTGCGCGAGCCGCTTGGTCAAGGTGGAGGTTTGCCGGGTCGAGAGCTCCGGTTCGATCTCCAGCTCCTGTCTCATCCGCTCGAACTCCGCCGCTGACACGGTCGCCGGCTCGGGCGCGGTCAGGCGGCCCTCGCTGCGCCCGCGCTTGGCGTCAGGCTCGACGTCGGTCGAGCTGGTCGCGTACGCGGGTACGTGGCCCGCTTCGGTTTCGATGCGATGGCGGCGGGTGCGGTAGAGCAGCTCGCGCTCCTTCCAGTGGGTCAGCACCGGCGAGGCGATGAAGATCGACGAGTAGGCGCCGGAGGCGACGCCGATCAGCAGGGCAAAGGCGAAGTCCCGGAGGGTCGCGCCACCGAATAGCAGCAGCGCGATGATTGGGACCAGCGTGCAGGAGGTCGTGGCAATCGATCGCGTCAGCACCTCGGACATGGAGCGGTTGACGATCTGCGAGAACGCCGCTCGGGGCATCCGCGGGATGTTCTCCCGCACGCGGTCGAACACGATGATCGTGTCGTAAAGCGAATAGCCCAGGATCGTCAGCAGCGCGGCGACGGTGGCGGTCGTCACCTCCCGGCCCGTCAGCGAGTACACGCCGCTGGTGATCAGCAGGTCGTGCATCAGGGCGATCAGGACCGGGACGGCGAACTTCCACTCGAAGCGCAGCGCCACGTAGATGGTGATCAGCAGCAGCGACGCGATGATGGCGATCACCGCGCTGTTGGCAACCGTCTTCCCAAACGTCGGCCCCACCGAACTGGCGTTGAAGTTCGCGCCGTTGTTCTGGATCCCGAAGTGACTCTGCAGCGCGCTGCGGACCTGGCCCACCCCGGCCGGTTGCAGCTGCTTGGCCGAGATCTGGAAGCCGTGGGCCCCAAGCGCCCTGTCCCCGGTGACCTTTTGCACGATCGGACCCTTCGCCCCCGCCGCGCCGATCACCGAGCTGACCTGCTGCGCGCTCGGGTTCTGGACCAGGCCGGTGGTGATCCGCGTTCCGGAGGTGAAGTCGATCCCCAGGTTCAGGCCCTTGCCTCCGACGGCGAGCGCGCCGACCAGCAGGATCACTCCGGACATCGAGAAGAAGTACTTCGAGGCGCCCATGAAGTCAAAGCCCCAGTGGCGCGGCTTGCCGCCCGCGCCCAGGGCCGACGGATGGGAGATCGTTCGCGAGTTGCCCATCGTCATGAGGATTGCCTGCGTGGCCATCACGGCCGTGAACAGCGACACGATCGTGCCGATCCCCAGCGTGAAGGCGAACCCCTTGACCTCGGCGGTGGCCAGCACGAACAGGATGAACGCGGTCATGATCGTGACCACGTTGGCGTCGATGATCGCCGTGAGACCCTTGCGATAGCCGGTGATGATCCCCTGACGGATCGTCCGCCCGGCTCGGATCTCCTCCTTGACCCGCTCGAAGATCACCACGTTGGCGTCGGCGGCCACGCCGATGGTCAGGATCAGGCCGGCGATGCCCGGGAGCGTCAAGGTGATGGGGATCAGCTTGATCAGCGCGTAGAAGTAGATGCCGTAGACCAGCAGGCCGGCGGTGGCGATCATCCCGAGCACGCGGTAGAAGGCGAGCAGGAACAGCGCGACCAGGGCGAGGCCGACGGCGCCGGCGATCAGCCCCTGGTTGAGCGCCTGCTTGCCGAGCGTGGCCGAGACCTGCGATTCCGAGATCAGCTTGAGATTGATCGGCAGCGCGCCGAGCCGGAGCTGCGTGGCCAGGTCCTGCGCGGTGGAGATCGTGAAGCCGCCGGTGATGTCCGCCCCGGTGTCGCCCGGGATTCCGTCGGGGTAGAGCTTGGAGTCGATCGAGGGGACCGTGATCAGCTGGTTGTCCAGCGCCACCGCGAAATGCTGGTTGAGCGCGGCGTTGATGCTGCTGACCAGAGCGCCGCGCTTGGCGATCGTGGCCGTGACGGTCTGGAACTCGCTTTTGCCCTTGGAGCTGAACCCGAACGACACGTCAGGCGAGCCGGCGGAGTCGGTGCTCTGCTGCGGATTGTTGATGTCGGCGCCCCGCAGCGCGATGTGATCCTTGAGCACGTAGAACTGCGCGCTCGGATCGCTGATCTGCGTCGGATGTGCGAAGTTGGCCGGGACCGCCAGCAGCACCACGGTTCCGCGCGGTATCACCAGCTGCTGACCCTGAGCCGCTGTCACTCCCGCCGGGAGCCCGGCCTGCAGATCTCCGAGGTTGTCGGTGGGTCCGGAGAGCAGGCAGTGCGCCCCGACCACGGCTACCTTGCCCTGGTCCTTGGCGGCGGTGGCGCAGGCGGTGCTCCCCGGCGCCCCGAACAGGTAGTACTGCGGGCCTCCGCGAGCGTTGTCGCTGCTCGCCACCGATGGTTGCTTGGCGGCGAGCTTGACCGCGTCATAGAGCGACATGCTCCCCGCACCCGGCGCTCCGGGACTACCGCCCGCACCGCTCTGGCTGCCCTGACTGATCAGGACCGAGTTCGGATCCTGAGCCTGAAGCTGGCTGGCCACCGGCTTGCTGTTGGGGGTGATGGCGTTCGCTTCCCAGTCGTAGAAGTACAGCTGAGCCGTGCTGCCGACGAGCTTCTCGGCACGGGTGACGTTGCTAACGGCAGGCAGGCTGGCCGAGATCAGGTCACTTCCCGTCGTCTGAATCGTCGGCTCGGAGACGCCGAGCTGGTCGACGCGCTGTCGCATGATGTCCACCGCGCGGGCCAGTGCGTCCGGCGTTACCTTCGGCGTCTGCGGCGTGGGCTTGCCCTGGTAGACGAGCTCGACGCCGCCCTTGAGGTCAAGCCCCAGGCGTGTTTTTTGCGGCTTGACGGCGCCGGGAACGCCGGCGATGACGACCAGCGAAGCCAGGAGCAGCCCGAGGACGAGAAGCAGGACGAACCCGTTGCGCTGGCGATCAGACATCAGCGTCTCCGGATGCTAGTGGCTGAGCCGGGATGGTCCGGCGCGGCTCACCCGCTGTGGTTGGTGGGGGTGAGCACGAGCAGGACCCCACCCTCATCATCGTCATAGGCAGGGAAGATGTCCGCGACCGCGTTGGCGGGCAGGTCGCCTTCTGCGTTGACCTCGACCGGCTTGCCCTGGACCCGGACCTCCCACTCCAGCGCAGTCCCGACGTGATCGATCGCGTCCTCGAAGCGCAGTCCCAGCACCTCGCTGGCCGCTCGTCCCATCACCTGCTCGGTCTTGAGCCCGGTCAACTCGAACGCGCCACGGCCGCAGTCGACGATCCGCCCGTCCGCGTCACAGGCGAAAAAGGCGGCGTTGGGGGCGGGGTAGTAATCATCGAGCAGCTCGAACAGATAGGCGAAGCCGCACTTCTCGCAGCCGCGGGCCTCGCGCCGGAAGCCGGCGTTTCGATCGGTTCCCATCGATCGGTTCCCGCAGTGGGGGCAGAGGAAATACCGCTCGCGTGGCATCGGCGCCTGAGGATAGCTAGTGGTGGCCACCGCTCAGAGCAGCGCGAGTGGCCCCGGCGCCTCCAGGCTCAGATGCGCATACGCACGGCGGGTGGCGGCTCTCCCTCGCGGCGTTCGCTCGATCAGTCCGCGCTGCAGCAGATAGGGCTCGTAGACATCCTCGATCGTGTCCTGCTCCTCTCCCACGGCGACCGCCAGCGTCGACAGCCCGACCGGTCCGCCGCCGAACTTCTCGCAGATCGCCCGGAGGATCTCCCGGTCGAGCCGGTCGAGTCCCTCGTGGTCGACCTGCAGGAGGTCCAGCGCCGCCTGCGCCGCCTCGGCGGTGACGATGCCGTTTCCGCGGACCTCGGCGTAGTCGCGCACGCGCTTGAGCAACCGGTTGGCCACGCGCGGGGTGCCGCGGCTTCGCTGGGCGATGGCGATCGCCCCGGCGTCGTCGATCGCCACCTCGAGCAGCCGGGCCGAGCGCTTGACGATCCGGGCCAGGTCGGCGGGCTCGTAGTGCTCGAGCCGATGCTGGATCCCGAAGCGGTCCCGCAACGGCGTGGTCAGCAGCCCCGACCGGGTGGTCGCCCCGATGAGCGTGAACGGAGGCAGGTCAAGCGTGACGACGCGGGCCCCGGCGCCCTGACCGACCGTGATCGGCAGCGTGCGGTCCTCCATCGCTGGATAGAAGGTCTCCTCCAAGGCTCGCGGGAGACGGTGAATCTCGTCAACGAAGAACACGGCGCGGGGCTCGAGCGCAGTCAGGAACGCCGCGATGTCGCCCTTGCGCTCGAGCGCCGGACCGGCGGTCTGGACGAACGGCACGTCGAGCTCGGCGGCCACGATCTGGGCCAGCGAGGTCTTGCCCAGCCCGGGGGGCCCGGCCAGCAGGACGTGATCGAGCGCCTCCCCCCGTGACGCCGCCGCCGCGATCGAGACCGCGAGTTGATCCTTGAGCGCCTCCTGTCCGACGAAATCCTCCAGCCGCCGTGGACGCAGCGAGCGATCGAGATCCTCATCGGGGAGCGCCTCCGGGGCCTGGATCCGCGGCTGCGTCTCGGTCATCGGCGGGCCGCCCTCAGCGCGTCGGCGATCAGATCCTCCGGCCGCTCGCCCCGGGCGGTATCAAGCAGCTCATCGGCCTCCTGGAGGGTGTAGCCGAGGCCGAGCAGTCCCTCCCGAGCCAGTGCCCGCGGATCATCTGAGCGGGTGATGGAGATCGAGGGCTCGGGCAGCGTCGACCCCACCTTTTCCCGTAGCTCGACGATGATCCGCTCAGCGGTCCGCTTACCGATCCCGGGCACCGCCTGCAGCCGCGCCACATCACCGGCGGCCAGCGCAGAGAGGATCTCCCGCGGCGGGCCTCCGGACAGAACGGCCAGTGCCACCTTGGGACCGACCGACTGCACCCCCAGCAGCATCAGGAACAGCTCGCGCTCCTCCTCGGTGGCGAATCCGTACAGCGCCAGCGCATCGTCACGGACGACGAGATGGGCGTGCAGCGTCACCTCGAGCCCCGCGGCCGGGACATGCCGCAGCGTCTCGGCCGAGACGGCCAGCCGATACCCGACACCACCGCAGCTGATCACCACATGGTCGGCCCGGCGAACTGCCACCTGGCCTGACACGAGCGCGATCATCCCCGCGCCACCGCCTGGGCCAGGGGCGCCCGGTTGAGCTCGCAGATGGCCACGGCGAGGGCGTCGGCGGCGTGATCCGGAGTGGGCACAGCGCCCAGGCCGAGCAGCCGCGCGACCATTCTTCCGACCTGGTCCTTGCCGGCCCGGCCGCTGCCGCAGACCGCGCTCTTCACCTGCTGGGGCGTGTAGGAGCGCGAGGGAATCCCGCGCTGGCCGGCGGCGCGCAGCACGACGCCGCGCGCCTGGCCGACCGCGAAGGCCGTCCGGACGTTGGCTCCGAAGTACAGCTCCTCGATCGCCATCCCGTCGGGGCAGTGCTGGTCAAGCAGCTCCCCCACGCGGGCGTGGATGTCGGCCAGCCGGCGCTCGAGCGGAACTCCGGGGCGGGTTTCAATGACCCCCTCCTCGATCGCGCTCAGGCGCGAGCCGCTGCTCTGCACCACGCCGTAACCGGTGCTGGCGGTACCCGGGTCGATGCCGAGGACGATCATCCAGACAGCATTCTGCGTCGAGACCCGGACGCCTGCCGCCCGCGGTACGGCTGACCGCCGGAGCTAGCGGCCGACGCAGGAATTCAGGTGACCCTGTCGCCAGACCCGGTAGACCCGCCAGACGCCCGCCTGGGCGACGAGCTGCCGCTGGTCGAGCAGCGGGTTCACCGGCGCCGGACCGCCGTCGATCGTGTCATGAGGCCCGACGAACATCACGCCCTGGTGGCGCATCGAGGTCCCCACGCGCGCGAGCGTCGTGTGAAGCTTGAACGCCAGGGCTGTCTGGACCCCGTGGTTGACCGCGGCGAAGCTCGAGCGGCACGGGAACACCGCCGCATGCCCCCCCGCCGCCTTGACGGCCGCCGAAAGCTGGTCGAGCCGGGTCACCGCGCGGTCGGCAATCGCCGGCTGCGCGCGCGCCTCGTCGACGCGGGTGGTGATGAACGGGATCGAGATCGCCAGCAGGATCAGCGCCGCGGCGCCGAGCGCCCATTGGCCGGAGGATGAACGCCACCGCGCGGCGACGGGGCGGGACAGCAGCTCCGCGACCTGCACGAAACCCACTCCGCCCAGCACGCAGGTCAGCCCGGCCGCTGGCAGAAAGAACCGCTCCAGGCCGGGATAGCCGGCCAGCGTCATCGCCACGACCAGCACCCACCAGCCAGCCGCGGCTGCGGCCAACCCCAGGATCAGGCGATCGCGCCCCCGGAACCAGCCGATCGCCACCGCCGCAAGCCCGAATGCCAGCCACGGGATCACCTGCAGATCCGCGCCGCGCCGCATCACCTCGAGGAACGGGCTGCTGCCGAGATGGCCGTTGTACGCCTTGGCGTGCGAGGCGGCCAAAAATGGCTGGCCGGAGCCGATCCACGGCGGCACGAACCAGAGAAACGGGATCGCCGCGAGCCCGAGCAGGATCAGAATCCGCGTCGCCGACCGGGGCTGGCGCAGCCACAGCCAGGCGGCGTAGAGAATGATGAACGGCCACGCCTCCGGGCGGATCAGCGCGGCGGCGAGACCGAGCACGAACGCCTCCCAGTGGCGTCCGGCCAGGTGGCGGTCGACGGCCCACAGTGCAGCGCCGAGGAGCATCGGCTCCGACGTGCCGCGGAACATGTAGTAGGACCACTCCTGCGTGAGCACGATTCCGAGCGTGGCGACAACGCCGGCCAGCACGGGCATCCAGCGCGCCCCGCGGCCTGGGCGGGCGGCGAGCAGCGAGCCGAGCCGGTACCCAGCGACCACGCCAAGCAGGCCGCCCGCGCGGGCGGTGATCACCCAGAGCGTCGGGGCCGCAGCGCCGAACATGCCGTAGACGGTGGTGAACAGAAACGGCAGCGGCTTCCACGACGGACCGCCGCCGACGGCGAAGCTGAGGTGCGGATCGCTGACCTCTCGGCCCCACACGATCCAGGACCACGGGTCGTAGCTCGGCACGGTGGCGACGAGCGCGGCCGAGAGTGCCGCCAGCGCGAGGCAGGCGACGGCGGCCAGCAGGAAGGGCGAGCGCCGGAACCAGAGTGTGGCTTCGGGCACCGCTCAGGCCCGGGAGAAGCGGCAGCGCAGCAGGGTGCCGATCACCCGGAAACCGTCCAGCGCGGTCAGCTTCTTGCCCTCGTCGGTGGAACGCGCGCGATAGTGGACCGGGACCTCGAAGATGCGCTCGCCGCTCTGCACCAGCCGCGCGGTGATCTCAGGCTCGATGGCAAAACCCGGGGAATGCAGCGGCAGGCTGCGAAACACCTCGGTCCGGATCATCTTGTGGAAGGTCATGATGTCGTGCAGGTACACGTTGAACAGGACGTTGCAGGCCAGCGTCACTCCCTTGTTGCCGAGCACGAACAGAAACGAGTGGCTCGTGTAACCGTCGAACGCACGCACCCCGAAGCAGGCATTGGCCCGCCCGTCGATCAGCGGCGGCATCAGCAGGGCCAGATCGGCAGGGTCGTATTCGAGGTCGGCATCGAAGATCGCGGCGAACTCTCCCTGAGCATGGCCAAGCCCCGTTCGGATCGCCGCCCCCTTGCCCTGGTTGTGCTCGTGCTCGAACAGGCGCACGCGCGGCTCCCAATCACCTTCACGCAGGATCTCGCGGGTGCCGTCGGTAGAGCCGTCGTCGACGATAATCAGCTCGAAGTCTGCGGGCAGCTCGGTCGAGAGCACCTCGGCGATTGCTCGCTCGACGCGCTCCCGCTCGTTGTATACGGGCATCAGGATCGAGAGCATCTGGAATTCGGTCGAAGGGTCGGCTGAGCGGAGGCCGGACTGCAAGGGCACCCGCGAGGATCGACGATGCTAGCGAACGCGCGCCGTTTCGTAGAGGATGGGTGAATGGACTTTGTCGCCGAGGGGCTGCTCGACGGGTTGGAGGGTGACGAACGCGCCGCTCGGGAACGCCTGCTGGAGACGCTGCTTGACGGCGGCATCGACCTCGCCGAGCTGCGCTCCGCGGTGGCCGAGGACAGGCTTGCGCTGCTGCCCGTCGAGCGCGTCCTCGGGGGGCGGTACACGGCCCGGGAGATCGAGCAGCGCACCGGCGTTCACGCCCCCCTGCTGCTCAGGATCCGGCGGCTCCAGGGCCTGCCCGAGGCGGGTGAGGACGACCGCGTGTTCGGCGACGAGGACGTCGAAGCCGCGCAGTCGACGCGGCTGTTCCTGGAGACTGGCCTCGGCGAGAAGGCGATTTCCGAGATGACACGCGTGCTTGGGGAAGCGATGGCCCGCATTGCGGCGACGACCGCCGCCACGTTCGTGGACGCCTTCCTGAAACCGGGCGACAGCGAGGAGGAGGTCGCGATTCGCTTCGCGGAGCTGGCGGAGTCGCTGACGCCTGCGCTCGGACCCGTGTTCATGGCCACCTTCAAGGCGCATCTGCGCGAGAGCGTGCGCCGGGGCATGCTCGGCCGCACCGAGCGCGAGACGGGGCACATCAGCGGAGAGCAGGAGGTCGCCGTGTGCTTCGCCGACCTCGTCGGCTTCACCCGGCTCGGTGGCGAGGTCGACGTCGAGGAGCTGGGAAACGTGGCGGGGCGGCTCGCCGAGCTCGCCGGGGACGTGGCGCGCGAGCCGGTCCGGCTGGTCAAGACGATCGGCGACGCGGCCATGTTCGTCAGCCCTGACCCAGGCGCGCTGGTCGGGGTGGCGCTGGAGCTGGTGGCAGCGGTCGAGGCCGCCGAGCTGCCGACGTTGCGTGCGGGCGTCGCCCACGGAGGAGCGCTGCAACGCGCCGGCGACTTCTTCGGGCACTCCGTCAACCTCGCCAGCCGGGTGACGGGAATCGCCCGGGCCGGCAGCGTCCTGTGCACGCAGGAGGTGCGCGACGCGGCGCCCGAGAGCTACGAGTGGTCGTTTGCCGGAAAGCATCGGCTCAAGGGCCTACCGGAGCCGGTACCGCTGCACCGGGCGCGACCGAAACAACCCGAAACCGAGGATCCGCCGTCCGCGGAAAGCGAGCCCGGGCCGGCTGAGGCTAAGCAGCGCCGAGGAGATCGACGACAAAAACGAGCGGCGAGTTAGGCGGGATCCCGCCGCTGCCGCTCGAGCCGTAGGCGAGGCTCGACGGGATGATCAGCTCACGCCGGCCGCCCACCTTCATGCCGACGAGGCCCTGATCCCAGCCGGGGATCACGCTGCCCTGACCGAGCACGAAGGGGAAGGTCTGCGAGCGCTTCCAGGATGAGTCGAATTCCTTGCCGCCCTTGTAGAGGACGCCCACATAATTCACGGTCAGGTTGCTGCCCTTCTTGGCGACCGGGCCGGTGCCCTTGATCAGGTCCTTGACCACCAGCCGCTTGGGCGCCGGGCCGCCCGGGACGGTGACGGTCGGCTTCTTCGACAGCGGCGACGGAGGCTTCGGAGTGCTGATCGCGGGGGTGGTCGGCGTCGAACTGGCCGTGGTGGTCGGGGTGGCAGCGGAAGTCACTGCCGCCTGCGTCGTCCCCGCCGAGGGGGCGGCCTGCACGCCGGGAGCCTGGGAGCTCCCGCAGGCGCTGAGGCCGATGGCGAGCAGCACGAGCATTGGGGTGAGAAGGCAATTTCGTCGCATCGCAGGGCGGGAGGGTAGCGAGCCGACGTAAGACGCGCTGTTAACCGCCGATTAGCCGACGATCCGCTCCAGAACGGCCGCCTCGACATCGAAGTTGGCGTGGACGGAGCCGATGTCGTCGGAATCCTCGAGCGCGTCGATCAGCTTCATCAGTCTGGCCGCGTCAGCCTCCTCCACGGGCACGCGAACCTTGGGGCGCTGGCTGACGTCGGCGCTCTCGATCTCCACGCCCGCTTCGGCCAGCGCGTCGCGCACGGGTCCGAGACTGGCCGGCTCGGTGACCACCTCGAATACGTCGTCGTCGCGGAGGATGTCGAGCGCTCCGGCGTCGATGGCGGGAATCAGGTTGTCCTCGTCGTAGCGCCCGGCGTCGACGACTATCACCCCCTGCTTGTCGAACAGGTAGGACACCGACCCGGGCTCTCCCAGGCTCCCGCCGTGCTTGGACAGGGCGTGGCGAACGTCAGCCCCGGTGCGGTTGCGGTTGTCGGTGACCGCCTCGATCAGCAGGGCGACGCCGCCCGGACCGTAGCCCTCGTAGAGGACCGTCTCGATCTGGTCGGCATCGACGCCCTCACCGGTTCCCTTGGCGATCGCGCGCTCGATGTTGTCCTTGGGCATTGACGCGTCGCGAGCCTTCTGGATGGCCAGTGACAGCCCGGGATTGCCGGCGGGATCGCCACCGCCTTCTCGCGTCGCGACGGTGATCGCCCGCGCAAGCTTGGTGAAGTGCTGGCCCCGGCGCGCATCGACGACGGCCTTCTTGTGCTTGATCGAAGCCCACTTGGAGTGACCTGACATGCCTGCAGAGTCTAGGACCGCTCACGGAGTCAGCGGGATCAGAGCGGTAGGCTGGCGCTCATGAAACGCCCTCTCCTCCTCACCCTCCCGCTTGCGCTCATCGCCCTCGCGGGCTGCGGATCGAGCTCGAGCAGCTCATCCGCCCCGTCAACGTCCCCCTCCCCCGCTCCGGCGGCGTCCAGCAGTTCGGGCGCCGGCGCAGCGGTTCAGGTGACGATCAAGAACCTCGCCTTCAGCCCCGCCAGCATCAAGGCCAAGGTCGGCCAGACCGTGCAATGGACCAACCAGGACACCCCGGCGCACAACGTCGTCTATGTCAGCGGTCCGAAGTTCGCCTCCTCGGCGACCTTAAGCACCGGCGGCCAGTTCAAGCTGAAGCTGACCCAGCCGGGAACCATCCACTACATCTGCTCGATTCATCCGTTCATGAAGGCGACGATCGTCGTGAGCAAGTGAAATCTCGACCGTGAGCGCGATCGTCAATCCCGCGATCTTCAAGGCCTACGACATCCGTGGGCTGTATGGCAAAGAGCTGGACGCCGAGATCGCGGAGCTGATCGGCCGCGCCTTCGCCCGGGTGATCGCGGAGCTCGAGGGCAAGCCGGCCGGCGAGCTGCGGCTCGGCCTGGGGCATGACATGCGACTCACGGCACCCGAGATGGCGGCCCGTTACCGCGCCGGGATGACCGCCGAGGGGGCGACGGTGCTGGATGGCGGGCAGATCGGCACCGAGCTCCTGTATTACCTCGTCGGCTCACGCGAGCTCGACGGCGGATTGATGTGCACGGCGTCGCACAATCCCAAGCAGTACACGGGCGCGAAGCTGGTCAAGCGCGGGGCGATCGCGCTGTCCGGTGACGCGGGGATCGGCGACGTCCGGGACAAGATCGAGCAGGGACTCGGCGAGGCGCCGGGCGGCGGTTCGGTCGAGGAGGTCTCGCTCTACGACGAGTTCCACGAGGCGGCGCTCCGGTTCATCGATCCGAAGGCGGTGAAGCCGCTGCGCGTGGTCGTGGACGGCGGCAACGGCATGGCCGGCCCGATGGTTGGGCCGCTGCTCGAGGGACTCGGGCTTGAGCTGACCGAGACCTACTGGGCACCCGATGGTAATTTCCCCGGTCACGAGCCGAACCCGCTGCTCGAGGAGAATCGCGAGTTCATCATGCGGGAGGTCCTCGAGCGCCAGGCGGACCTCGGAATCGCGTGGGACGGCGACGCCGATCGGTGCTTCTTCATCGACGACACCGGCCAGTTTGTCGCCGGGGACTTCCTCACCACGCTGCTGGCCGAGTCGATGTTGCGCAAACATCCGGAGGCGACGATCCTGTACGACGTCCGCGCCAGTCGCGCGGTGGCGGACACCGTCGAGCGGGCGGGTGGACGAGCGCTGGTCAACCGCGTCGGCCACGCGTTCTTCAAGACCCGGATGCGCGAAGAGGATGGGGTGTTCGGCGGCGAGGTGTCCGGCCACTACTACTTTCGGGACTTCTACTGCGCTGACTCGGGGACGATCCCGGCGCTGCTGGTGCTCGAGCTGCTGGGCACGAGTGGGAAGCGAATGTCCGAGCTGCTCGAGCCCTACCGCTCCCGCTACTTCGTCTCCGGCGAGATCAACTCTGAGGTGGCCGATCCGAAGGCGAAGATGGAGGAGCTCGCCGAGCGATACAGCGACGCCCGGCAGGACCGGCTGGATGGGATCTCGATCGACTACGACGACTGGCACTTCAACGTGCGTCCGTCGAACACCGAGCCGCTGCTGCGGCTGTGCCTCGAGTCGTTGCGCTCGTATGAGGACATGGAGCGCAAACGCGACGAGGTGCTGGCGGTAATCCGGGCGTGAGCGTCTCCGAAGCCGCGGACGACGCCACGGCGCAGTCGCTTGCGCGGGCCGCAGCCGCCGGAATCCACCGCCTCCCGGTACCGACACCGTTCCTGGTCGGGCGGGTCAACTGCTACCTGATCGAGGATCAGCCGCTGACCCTGGTGGACACCGGTCCGAACTCCGGCAAGTCGCTCGATGAGCTTGAACGTGCGCTGGCCGCACTCGGGCGCTCGATCGAGGACCTGGAGCTGATCGTGATCACCCATCAGCACATGGACCACCTCGGCCTGCTGGAGATTCTCGCCCGTCGCTCAGGCGCTGAGATCGCCGCCCTGGACCTGCTCGCGCCCTACCTGGCCAACTTCGGGGCCAGCGCGACGGCCGACGATGAATTCGCTCAGGTGGTGATGCGCCGCCACGGCGTCCCGCAGGACCTCGCGACCGTGCTCGGCTCCGTCGGCGCGGCGTTCAGGGCGTTCGGCTCGAGCGGCCACGTCAGCCGCGGGCTGCGCGACGGAGCGGAGCTCCGGTTGCGTGATCGCACTCTGCTCGTGCTGCACCGGCCCGGCCACAGCCCGTCGGACACGGTCTTCTGGGATCAGGATCGGCGGATCTTGCTCGCCGGCGATCACCTCCTCCCCCACATCTCCTCCAACCCGCTGGTGTCCCGGCCGCTCACCGCCCCCAGCGAAGCGCCGGCTGGCGAGGAGGAGGCGGCGGTTGCCCGCCCCCACGCGCTGATCGCCTACATCGACTCGATGCGCGCCACGCGCGAGCTCCCGGCCGAGCTGGTGCTCCCCGGTCACGGCGATCCGATCACCGACCACGTCTCGCTGATCGACAATCGGCTGCGCATGCACGAGCGCCGGGCTCGGGATATGCGGCGCCTGCTCGAGTCCGGCCCGCTGACCGCCTACGAGCTCGCCACGGCGATGTGGGGCAACGTGGCCGTCACACAGGCCTATCTGACGATCTCCGAGGTGCTCGGCCACATGGATCTGCTCGTCCGAGACGGCCTGGCGCGCGAACTGAAGGAAAACGACATCGTCCGCTTCGAGGCCGCGGATCAATAAACCTCCAGGTCCAGGATAATCCGCCGATAATAGGTGGGTCGATGCTGGGTGACGAAGCTACTGGGGCCGGCGACGTCCGCGAACCGCGGGCGTGGTCTGACCCTGCGGAGGTGACTCCCGACCTTTCCGGCCTGCTGGCCCGGGTTCCGGCGATCCTGTACATCGCCGGGGTCGGCGCAACGGGTCGCTGGGAGTACGTCAGTCGCCAGCTGAAGGAGATCCTCGGCTTCACGCCTGAGGAATGGTGTGCTCGACCCACGATGTGGGCTGACCAGTTGCACCCGGATGACCGCGAGCAGGTGCTGCGTGATGAAGCCGCCGCACGGGCGGGCCAACCCCTGCCGACGCCGATGGAATACCGGATGCTGCACCGCGACGGTCACGCCGTCTGGATTCTCGACGAGGCGGCGCTGGTCCGCGACAGCACAGGCCGGGTCCGCTGGCACGGCGTCATGTCGGACATCACCGCGCGCAAGCTGGTGGAGGCCGAGCTCGAGCAACGCGCCGCCCAGCAGGCCGCCGTGGCCAGACTCGCCGAGCACGCTCTCGAGGGCATGGACACTCCGCAGCTCATGCAGGAGGCGGTGGACGCGGTGGCCGAGATCCTGGGCATCGAGCTGGCGGCCGTCACCGAACTTATTCCCGATTCCGGTGCGCTGATTCTCCGCGCCGCGTTCGGATGGCCGGAGTCGTTGGTCGGGACGCTCCAATTCGCGGCCGGGACCGGATCCCAGGCGGGATATACGACTCTGATTGGCGGCCCGGTGATCGTCTCGGACTGGGAAGACGAACGGCGCTTCGAGATGGCGCCGGCGACAAAGGAGGCGGGGGCGCGGAGCGGGATGGCGGTGGCGATCGAGGGCCGTGATGGACGGTTCGGGGTCCTCGGCGTGCAGTCGACTCGGCTTCATGACTTCAACGGCGGCGACATCGACTTCGCACAGTCGATTGCCAACGTGCTCGCCGACGCGCTGGCTCGGCAGGCGACCGAGGACGACATCCGCCATCGAGCGCTCCACGACCCCCTCACTGGCCTTCCCAACCGGGTGCTGTTCGTGGACCGGATCGAGCAGGCGCTGGCGCGAGGCCGCCGCCGGGGCTCGTTGTCGGCGGTCCTGTTCCTGGATCTCGACCACTTCACGCTCGTCCACGACAGCCTCGGCCATCACCACGGTGACGAGCTCTTGGCAGCGGCCGCGCCCAGAATCCAGCATGTCGTCCGCGCCGCTGACACCGTGGCGCGCTTCGGTGGCGACGAGTTCGCCATCCTGCTGGAGGACATCTCGGACGTACGCGGAGCGACCGAGATGGCCGAGCGGATCGGATCGGTGTTCACACGGCCGTTCGTGCTGGCCGGGCGCGAGCACTTCGTCACTGCCAGCATCGGTATCGCCTTCGCCCAGGGAAGCGAATTGGCCTCAGAGCTGATCCGCGACGCGGACGCCGCGATGTACCGAGCCAAGGAGCAGGGACGAGCCCGGTATGAGTTGTTCGACGAGGTGATGCGCGCCCGGGCCATCGCCCGGTTGCGGGTGGAAAACGATCTGCGGCGGGCGATCGAGCGCGGAGAGCTGCTGCTGCACTATCAACCCCTGATCTCCCTGAGCGACGATCGGATAGTCGCGGTGGAGGCGCTGGTGCGCTGGCAGCATCCCGAGCGGGGGCTCGTCGCGCCGCTCGAGTTCATTCCCGTGGCCGAGGAGAACGGGCTGATCGAGCCCATCGGCCGGTGGGTGCTCGAGCACGCATGCGCGCAAGCCGTGGCCTGGCACCGCTCACATCCCGACGCGCCGCCGATCTCGATGTCGGTCAACCTCTCGCCGATTCAGGTCGCGAACCCGCGCTTTTCCGATGTGGTGGCGGAGGTGCTGGGCCGGACCGGGCTGGACCCCGCGTGCCTGTATCTGGAGCTCACGGAGAGCTCGATGTTGCGGGAAGACGAGGCGCTGACCGATGTCTTGCAGAGGCTGAAGAAGCTCGGCCTCCGCCTGCTGCTCGACGATTTCGGAACCGGCTACTCGTCGCTCGGCTATCTGACCCATCTGCCGCTGGACGCACTGAAGGTGGACCGCTCGTTTGTCGATGGCCTCGGCGTCGAATCCCGGGACACGGCCATCACCGAGGCGATCATCGCGATGTCGAGGGCCCTCTCGTTGGACGTGATCGCCGAGGGCGTGGAGACCAGCCGTCAGGCCGGCGAGCTGCGCAGGCTCGGCTGCGATCTGGCACAGGGCTATCTGTTCTCACGACCATTGCCGGCGGATGGGATCACCGAGCTGCTTCAGCGGTATGCGCCGTTTCCGGGCTCCAGCGGCGACACCGTAGCCGTTCCGCATTCGTAGGCGCCGCCGGGGATCGCCACGCGCAGCGTCGCCGTGTCATCGGGGGCGATCGCCTGTACGGCCGCCGCGGTCGTGCAGCCGGAGCTGGAGCCGATCCCGTGGGTCACGCCGATCCGGAACGACGCCGTCGCTCCGGGGGCGAGGACGAGAGACGCCTCGGGAGCGGAGCCGAAGAAGTCGTGGGTGGTCCTGGTGCTCGCCGTCGCCAGCGGCGCGTCGGAGCGGCTGAGGAACAGAACGCCCGGATAACCGAAGGTGCGGCAGCTCCGGGCACTAGTGTTGCGCAGCGCGAATCCGAGTTCGCCGTGGCCCGCGGCCCCCTGCTGGCCGAGGAAGGAGAGGGCGAGTTCGGCCGCGACGCAGGGACCGGCCGCGGAGCCCGTGCTGGACGAGGTCGTGCTGGCGGAGACACTGGTGCTCGTGTTCGAGGCGGTCGTTGCCGTCGCCGTCGTGGCGCTCGAGGACCCCGTCGAAGTGGCGGACGCGGGTGTGTCGGTCACCACCTTGGTCGACCCGCCGCAGGCGGACAGGGCAAGTCCGGCGACCAATATGAACCCGGCCAGGAGCGATCTCATGCCTGTCCTTTCGCCCTTATCGCTCCCGGGTCCTGCCGCTCCTGCCACGATTGCACGAGCGCGCCGATGGAAACCGAACCTAGACACAGACGACGGCGGTCCGAGGCCTACGTGCGATCCGGCGGACAAGCCACCAAGGAAACCCTTCAGCGACACGACCCGTTCTGGGCGCCGCAGCTCGTCGTGGCCGCAGCGATCGCGCTCGATCTCTCACTGCCGGAGAAGCTGACCCTAGGACCGAATTGGCTTCTCCCCATCGTCGAGGGCCTATTGCTGGTGGGGTTGCTGGTGGCCTCACCAAACCCCACCATGCGCCACTCTCCGGGGCGGCGCAACCTGGCCATGGGGCTGATCGGCTTGGTCAGTCTGGTCAACAGCATCTCGCTGGTGCTGCTGTGCCATTACCTGCTCAACGGTGGCAAGACCGGGGGCCGTCCGCTGATCGGGGCCGGGATCGTGTTGTGGGTCACCAACGTGCTGCTGTTCGGCCTGTGGTACTGGGAGCTCGATCGCGGAGGACCGCTTGAGCGCGCCGCCGAAACCTCCGATCTGCCTGATTTCCAGTTCCCGCAGATGACTGATCCGCGCTGGGCGCCCCCAGACTGGAAGCCGACGCTGGCCGACTACATGTACGTCTCTTTCACCAACGCCTCCGCCTTCAGCCCGACCGACACGATGCCGCTGACGCACACCGCCAAATGGCTGATGACCGGCCAGTCGCTGACCGCGCTGGTCACCGTGGGGTTGGTCGTTGCGCGGGCGGTCAACATACTCAATGGTTAGCGCGATGCATCGGCCGCCCGGAACCCACCCCCCTCCCCGCCCGCGACGCAAGATCGACTGGGAGCTCGTGGCGTGCGGCTTCAGCGGCCACGCGCTCGTCGGTCTCGACACGGACCTGGTACGCGCGGAGGACGGCGTACTGGTGCGCGAGGACCCGCCGATTCGCTGGCACCGCTGCCTGCGCTGCGACTGCTGGGTCGCGCTGGAGGCGCCCGCGCCCGGGGCGCCCAGGGCGCCCGGGGCGCCCGGGCGAAAGCCCGTCCCCTCGCGCGAGGAGATTGAGATGCCGCTGCGGGGCAAGGCGCTGCGCGACAAGTACGTGCTGCGGCCGATCGCCGTCGACCGCGCCTTTCACTTCCTCGTCCTGGTGCTGCTTGGTGTTGCGGTGCTGGCATTCGCGGGCCACGCGACGAGCCTGCGCGACACCTACTACCGCGTGTTGACCGACCTGCAGGGGGGCGTCGACGGCGGGCCCGTCCAGAGCACTGGCCACGTGGGGATCCTGCATGAGCTGGACCGGCTGTTCTCGCTGCGCTCGGGAACGCTGCACGAGGTCGGCATCGGCCTGCTCGGCTACGGGCTGCTCGAGGGGATCGAGGCGATCGGCCTATGGATGGCCAAACGGTGGGCGGAGTACCTGACCTTCCTCGCCACGGCGATCCTGCTGCCCCTGGAGATCTACGAGATCATCCACAAGCGCTCGGGACTTAAGATCGTCGGCTTCATCATCAACGTGGCCGTGGTGATCTACCTCCTGTACGCCAAGCGCCTGTTCGGCCTGCGCGGGGGCGGGGCCGCCGACGCGGAGGAGCGAGCCCGCGACATGAGCTGGGAGGCGGTGGAGGCCGCGACCCCGCCGGGGCTGGTGCCGCGCGCAGGAGGCGTAAGCACCGCTTGAGCGCCGAACGGGTCCCGGACGAAAGCGAGATCCGGACGCTCGGAGGCGAGCTCGCGGCCGCGTTTCCGTCGGTCGCCCGGCACCCCCTGAGGGCGCTGGACGCTCGCGCGATGGACCTTGCGGCACGCGATCAGGAGCTGCGCGCCGCGCTGTTCCGATTCGTCGACGTCGTGCCCGCCTGCCGGTCGGCGGATGATGTAGCCCGCCACCTGACCGCGTTCCTAAACGAAGTGCCGCAGGCGCCGGCTTCGGTCACGGCCGCGCTGCGCGTGGGCCAGTCGCGGGCCGGTCGTGCCGCCCTCGGAGCTGCCGCGGCCGCCGGGGTCAAGCACATGGCGCATCGGTTCATCGTCGGCGAGTCGCCCCGGGCCGCGCTCGGCGTACTGCGCGGGCTCTGGGAGCAAGGGGTGGCGAGCTCCGTCGACCTGCTCGGCGAGGCGACCGTGACCGAGCGGGAGGCCGACCGCTACGCGGCCCGCTGCACGTCGGCGCTCGCGGAGCTCTCGCGCGCCGCCGCCGCGTGGCCGGCCAGGCCGGTGCTCGAGCGGGATTCGAGCGGGGGGCTGCCGCGGGCGAACGTCTCGGTCAAGGTGTCCGCGTTGACGCCGCTGCTGCGCCCCGACGCCCCCGAACGGGGCCGCGATGACGCCGCGCGTCGGTTGCGGCCACTGCTGCGGCGGGCCGAGACCCTCGGCGCGCATATACACATCGACATGGAGTCGCTCGATTCGCGAGAGGCCGTGCTCGACCTCGTACTCGAGCTGCTGTCCGAGAAGGAATTTCTCCGCGGCCCCTCGGTGGGCGTCGTGCTGCAGGCGTATCTGCGCGATTCCCCGGAGCAGCTCAGGACGGTTCTGGCGTGGGCCGGCAGCGCCGGCCGGACACCCCCGCTGCAGGTCAGATTGGTCAAGGGCGCGTACTGGGATCACGAGCTCGTGGAGGCGCGCCAGCACGGGTGGGCCCCACCGGTGTTCGAAGTCAAAGCGGACTGCGACCGTAACTTCGAGGCGCTGACCCGCACCCTGGTCGCGGCGCGGCCGCTGGTGCGGGTGGCGATCGCCTCGCACAACCTCCGCTCGGTGGCCCACGCGATCGCCGCCGGCCGCGCCGCCGGCGGGGACGATCACGACCTCGAGCTCCAGGTTCTGCGCGGTCTGGGCGATGAACTCGGCGAGGCGCTGAGTCAACACGGCATGCGCGTCCGCGTCTACTGCCCGGTCGGGGACCTAGTGGCGGGAATGGCCTACCTGGTGCGGCGGCTGCTCGAGAACACGAGCAATGAATCGTTTCTGCACGAGCAGGCCAGCGGCGCACCGCTGGACGAGCTGCTTGCTGCGCCCTGATCACGCGCTTCAGCTTGCGCGTGGTTCCAATACACAGTATTTTGCCCTACTCAGGCATTGAGCCAGACAGGTCGCTTGAAGACAGCGATATGGGTGGCGAACGGCCGAACTGCGTAGTCCGGGACCGCACCTGGACATCTAGAAGGCCCCTGAAGAAGTGAGGTTTTGAAGGACTGCGCCCGCGGGGGTGCGGCGAGTCGCGGTGCTTGGGGCTGTCCGGTGCTCAGGCTTGTTCGGCCGGTCGGGGGTCGTGCGGGGCTCC
>JBPCMW010000052.1:0-6183 GCA_051001875.1 Solirubrobacteraceae bacterium
GTCCTGGTCGAAGCGCTCGGCGAGGATGTAGTAGGCGGCCGCGATGTGCGCGAGCACTGCCCCGGACCTTCTGATGAGCGGCCCTTGATGAATGTTGTGTCGTCAGCTGGCTCGAATGAGCCTCGCCCCGACTAAGGTAGGACCATGCCCCTCGTGAACCGTCTTTCTGGGCGGAGATTCATTCCGCTCCTTCTGCTGAGCGCCGCGCTGCTCGGACCCACAGCGGCGCGTGCGGCAGCCAGCCCCGGCTACACCGAGAAGGCTGTGAAGTTCGACGTCGTGGTGGGCCCAGCGAACAACATCCATTGCACTGTCGACGCGAACCTGTACACGCCGGACGGCGCCTCCGCGGCGCACCCGGTGGCCGCGATGCTGGCCACCAACGGCTTCGGTGGCAGCAAGAGCGACTTCGAAACCCTCGCCCCGTCGTATGCCAAACGCGGGTTTGCCTTTCTCGCCTACTCCGGGCTGGGCTTCGGCGGGTCGGGCTGCAAGATCGAGCTCGACGACCCCGACTACGACGGCAAGGCGGGCTCCCAGCTGGTCAGCTTCCTGGGTGGCGGCAAGGCCGCCGAGGACGGGACCAAGATCAACTACATCATCCACGACCAAGTCGCCCACAACGGCAGGCACTACAACGACGACCCGCGGGTGGGTATGCTCGGCGGCTCCTATGGCGGGGAGATCCAGTTTGCGGTGGCCGAGCAGGATCCACGGGTAGACGCGATCAACCCACAGATCACCTGGAACGACCTCGCGTACTCGCTGATCCCCAACAACACGGATTTCACTAGAGGCGTGACATCCGCGACGCCCGGCGTCGTGAAGGCCGACTGGCCGACGCTGTTCTTTGGTCTCGGAATCGGCGACGGCATCATGGAGATCGCCAAGAACGGGGACACGAGCCACGTCGGCACGTGCCCCAACTTCGACGACCGCGCGTGTCCGGCGATCGTCACCGCCGCCGGAACCAGCTATCCGGACGCCACGACGCTCGCCTTCCTGCGCCACGCCTCGGTCGAGTCCTACATCAAGAACATCCGGATCCCCACCTTCTTGGCGCAAGGCGAAGTCGACTCGCTCTTCGACCTGCAGGAGGCGACGGCCAACTATCAGCAGCTGCGCGCGCAGGGAACCCCAGTGCGGATGCTGTGGCGTTCGGCTGGACACTCCGGCGGGTCGCTCGGCAACGCCGAGAGCGACGAGGCCAACCCTGAGGCCGGCTACGAGAGCCGCCTGGAGCTGCAGTGGTTCCAGTACTACCTCCAGGGCGGCGGCCCCGCGCCCAGGCTCGACTTCTCCTTCTACCGGCCGTGGGTGCACTACGGCAGCGACGCGGCGCCGGCTGTCGGCGAGCTTCCCAGCTACCCCGCCGCTCCGCCGACCCAGTTAGAACTCTCGGGCACCAATGCCCTCGTTTCCTCCCGAGGAGCGGTGCAAGCCGGGAGCGCGAGCATGGCCGCGGTGAGCGCGGCGCCATCGAGTACCGGCGGTGGTTACGTGAATCCCGGGGACGTCAACCCGCCGGGGACACTCGTGACCTACGCCACCCCGCCGCTTACTGCCAACACCGACGTGATCGGGATCCCGTCTGTCACCTTCCGGGTCAGCGCGCCCACCTTCGCCGCCAGTCAGGCGGCCGGTCCAGGCGGGATGCTGGAGCTGTTCGCCAAGATCGACGACTACGACCCCGCGACCGGATCATCCACGCTGCCACAGAACCTCGTTTCCGCGGCGCGCATCCCCGACGTCAACGCGCCAATCACGATCCAGCTTCCGGGAATCGTCCACCGCTTCCCCAAGGGCGATGAGATCCGCCTGGTCATCAGCACGAGTGATGAGACCTTCCGCGGCAACAACTCCGCCGGACCCGTGACCGTGACAACATCCCCGAGCGTGCCCGGGGTGCTGTCGATTCCCATCGCGATCCCCGCGATCCCCGCGCTCAGCACGCCGAGCGTCACCAAGGTCCTCCCCGGCTGCCCGCCTGCCACCGGCCGCCTCGCCGGCACGACGCTCGGGCTGATCAGGCTCGGGATGACGCGCGCCCAAGCGCACCGGGCGTACTCGCACAGCTCCAACCGGGGCCGGCGCTACCAGGACTTCTTCTGCCTGACCCCCCTCGGGGTCCGCGTCGGCTACGCCTCGCCCAAGCTCCTACGCACACTCCCAGCTGGTGAGCGGCACCGTTCTCGCGGCCGGGTCATCTGGATCTCGACCGCCAACCGCTTCTACAGCGTCCGCGGAATCCGCCCCGGAGCGCGGCTGAGACTCGCCTCGCGGCGGCTGCGGCTCGGCAGGCCGTTCCATGTTGGTCTCAACGTCTGGTACTTCGGACAGAGCGGCGCCGGTAGGACGCTGCTCAAAGTCCGTCACGGGACGATCCAGGAGATCGGGGTCGCGGCAGCCGGTCTGGCCCAGACGCGCCGCATGCAGGCCACGTTCCTGCGTAGCTTCGGCTGAGGCGAAAGCTAATCGATCGCGGGCGGGATCATGAACCTGCATCGCTCGGCGGCTTCCAGCTCTGGCGCAGTGACAGAATTCATGGGCGCTGCAGTGCGGAGCATCAACGGAGAACGGGGACGCAACGGCCAGTCGGCGTCTCGCGGCCGCAGATGAAAGCCCTCTAACGGGCGGGCGAGTGGATCGCCACCACGTTGGTGTCTGCGTTCGCGAGTCCCGGCGGTCCATACGAGGTCGTGGCGCCGTCGCGATAGTCAAGCTCGCGACCCGACAGCACCAGATCCCCGGAGGCCGCGTCAAGCGCCAGCACGATTGGCCGGATCCAGCTACGCCAACGGAAGGTTCTCCCCTGACGCCGTCCGTTGAAGGCGGTAAGGCTGCTGCTCCGAGGAGGCCTTGTCGCTCGAAGCAACACTCAACCCCCCAGCTCCGCCGACAATGACGAGGGCTAACAACACGATCATCCACCTCTGACGCCTCATAGTCTCCAGCCTACGCAACTGCGCTCACGACCACGCGAGGTCGCCAGCCCAGCATTCGTCCGGCTGCTGGAATCAGCGAGTCGCAGGTCGTCCTGACGACTGCGGGGGCGTGAAGGCAGCAGCGGCTTACGTTCTCGAGACTTCGGTCTGGGACATGCCCCAGCGTGCGGCCCAGCGCTGATCGTTCTAGCTGGTGGTGGTGGACGCGGTGCCTCTCTGCGACGCCGCCGCCGATCGCCCGACCACCCTCCAGCTGGTCCGCGGTGACGCGGCTGAAGGCGGATAAATCCGAACTTGTGCCGGCCGAGCAAGGGCTCAGGCGCGCTTGGGTCTCACGGATCGGTGGCGCCGATTGGCGGGCTTGTGAGGCGAGCGGCGTTTGCGTTCCGGCTTGGCTTGGTGCCAGTGGACCTCGAGCTGATGCTCGCCGGGGCCGACGCCGACCTTGATGAACGATTTGTTGTGGGAGACGGCGGCAGGCCGGCCGTCCACAGTCGTTGCCCCCAGCGGTCCCGGAAGCTGGAGGACGGCCTCTCCGCCGGCTGGGGAGCTCACCGCCAGCCGCAGGATCCGCCCGGTTACCTGGGCATCCAGCAGCTGAACCGTGGCCTGTTCCACGACGACGCCGGGGGCGAGCTCGTATTCGAGCGGCAGCAGCAAGGCTTCTCCGGCGGGGAGGACCATCTCGCCGGCAAGCGGGACATGCGTGCGCTTCTCGGGCTGATCGGTGGTGAGCCTGAACCGTAGATCGGTGCTGTAACGGTTCACGATGCTGATCGTGGCTGAACGCGGCTCGGTCCCACCCTGCGGATCGCGGGCACGCAGCAGGCGGGCTTGGATACGGCTGTCGGTGACCGCGCAGGCGGCCGCGCGCCCGTGCAGCCTTTGCGCCATCGCCAGGTGGGCGGGGGTGATCGGCCGAAACGGAGGAACCACTATCTCCGGCTGAGATGTCCCGAGCACGGGGACGGTCGGACCGAGGTTGATCCCGCTGACCGGGACGACGTTCTCACCGTCCCAGTAGGCGACGATCCCTCCGGTTATGACCTCTCCGCCCCGACGCTCGTTGGTGTAGTCGAAGATCAGCACCTTCTGTGGCGGACCGGCATCCGGCGCCGGCGCCGTGTTGATCGCCGTGGCCGTGGCAGCGCCCCAGCGGCGCGCGACCAGGCTCCGGGCGAGCACCGCGGCACCGGCGGCGCCGCTGCCCGAGGGCACGTCCTGACTCTCGAGCACGTCACCGATGCGTCCCGGAACGGAATCGGCGACCGGCCAGGTTCCGAGCAGGACCGCTTGCCCCCGGGCGACGCGGCGCGAGTAGCCACAGACCTGGCTGCCGCGCCACGCGATCGGCTTAGAGGAAGACGAGAGCTCGAAGGTCTGCACACCGCGCCAGACCTGGACCGATGCGCCGAGCACCCTGACCGTCTGGTTGTCCTCGGGGTAGGCAGCTCCGAGGCGCTCACCGTAGAGCGCGTCATGAAGCACCATGCACGGTGCGTAGTTCTCGTCCAGCGTCGGCGGCGCCGGCCAGCAGATCAGCTTTCCGCCGCCGCGCACATAGGAAACGAGCGCCTGTTGGCAGGAGCGCGGCAACGAGTCGGCGCAGGCCAGCCAGATCGTTGGATAGCGGGCGTAGTCAGAGGGTTGGGTGACGTCGGTGTCCAGCAGATCGAAGGCCAACCCGGCCCGGACGAGCAACGTCGCGAGCGCCGGGATGTCGCTTTCGATCGCCCCGCGGAGATCGCGGCCGAACCCGTACTTGGTCGAGTCATACGGTGCGTACAGGTACTCCGGCGGCCAGATGATCGCCGTGTCGGCGATCCGCTCAGAGCGGGCCAGACGCGGACCGGCCAGCCGCAGCGTGCGGCCGAGCACGCTCATGTCGGGCACATCGCCTTCGGCAATGCCGTCGGTGTAGGTGAAGCCCAGAAAGCCACTGATGCCCTCACCCGCGAGCAAGTGGCGAGCAAACACGTCCCCGCCGCTCATCTCCGCTGAGATGACATCGCGCTGCAAACGCTGCGCGCCACGAACCGCCGCCGCGCACAACTCGATCGTGGGCACCGACCACGGCCCGGGATCCAGGTAGAACTCCGGATGCAGCACGTCAACTGCCTGGGCGATCTGGGCGAAGTTCGCCGGCGGCGCGAGCTGCAGCTCCTCCTCGTGGCTGATCGGTACATCCGCGCCGCCTGCCCGCAGCGCATCGGCCATCGCGCTCAGGAATACGCGAAGCTGTCCAGCCTTGAAGCGCTGCCAGGCCAGGGCCGGTCGCAGCGCGCTCGGCGGACCACCCGGCGCCGGCCAATCGGTGGGCGGATCGGCGCCGAAGCGTGCCACCATCGAAGGGTGGTAATCAACCTCGAAGGGGCCGAAGCGGTAGTAGAAGCAGATCTCATCATCGACCTGCATGCCGACCACGGGACCGCCATGCGAACGCAGCAGGGGTGTCATCGTCTTGGCGAACGTGCTCAGCCACCGCTTCGCCTCCCGCAGGTAGTCCGCTGAGGCATAGGATGGGCCGGCGAAGTAGAACAGTGGTCCTCCGCCGGTCACGCTCGCCAGCGGCGGGCTGAACGGAAAGCCCGGCTCGAGCGCAGTCCCGTGGGGCCCCAGCATGAACATGTTCGGGTACGCCTGGGCCAGCCAGTCCGGCAGCCCCCCGTTGCGCCACTCATCGGAGATGAAGGGACCCGGCCGCAGGATCACCGAAAGGCCGTGGCGCTGGCACGCCTTGACGAATCCGAGCAGATCGGTGTTGGCGATCACCCGCGACTCGTAGCCACCGGCGGCAACCTCCTGGTCGGGCGTCTCGATCTGATACTCGTCGGCGTGGTCAGACAGGATCACCGGCTTGGTCTGGCCGATGAAATCCAGCCGGCCGCGAGTGTTCTCGTGCACGTTCCAGGGGACGTAGGTCTGGATCGTCGTGTACCCCGCGGCCACGCACAGCGCCAACCGCTGCTCCAGATGAGGCGGGTCCGAGCGGTAGTACTCGAGCTCGGTCCCGAACGTGTCACGAACGTCAGACCGATAGCGCCTGGTTCCCCGCGCCAGAGCTTGCGAGAGTTGAAGCTCCGGCGCACCCATGACGAGCGCCGTGACGAGCGCCCCCCGCTGCAGAAGCGCGCGTCGGGTCAGTTCCCGGCGGCTCGGACTCACGGCTTCACGATAGCGGGGTGGGGGGGGAGGAAAGGGGAGGGCCGCGCGACGGCGAGGGGTCAGGAGGGGGGAA
>JBPCMW010000053.1:0-10731 GCA_051001875.1 Solirubrobacteraceae bacterium
ACCCCGCTCCGTCGCACCTCGCTCAGCTGATGCTCGAGCTCGTCCCAGTCGGTGATTGTCCGATCGGTGTAGGCGGGCAACTCCCCCCGCTCCGCGTCCGCCTTGCCGAAGGCCAGCATCACTTTCCCGGCCGCCGTCGCGTGGGGCACACTCGGGCGTCCGACCCGTGCCATGCTGACGACGCTGGCCGCCGAGGGGACGAAGTCGACGGTCACTGCCTCCCCCGCTCCGGGTATCGACAGCGTCGCCGTCTCGCCCGTCTCGCCGACCAGCCAGGCCAGCCACGGCCGGGCCAGCTCACGCACATCGAGTCCCGCCAGGACCCGGTCGGAGAGCTCCACCAGCTTCAGGCCGAGGCGATAGGGGCCCCGCGGCGAGCGCTCCACGATGCGCGCACGCTCGAGCGTGGCCAGCAGCCGGGAGGCGGTGCTGGCGTTGACCCCGATTCGCCGGGCCAGCTCGTTCACCCCCAGGCCCTGATCGCTTCCCGCCAGCGCGTCGAGCAGCGCCACCGCCCGGGTCACGGAGCCGACCATCTGCCGAGACTCGCGGTCGCCCTCGGTCGCCATGCCCAGCCGCTGAACGTCAGCCCGCGCTGCGGGCGCGCGCCATCCGGCGGCGCGGTGAGGGCCCGGCGGTTCGTGACCCTCGGAGGTTGACCACCGGGGCCGGGCGGGTTGACTCCAGCGATCGCACCACCATCACATCGATGCCCCCGGGCGCGAACAGATCACGTGAATAGGCGACGCGCTCATCGCGGCCGGCGAAGATCAGCTCCTCGAGCTCCAGCACCGCCTTGGCGCTGCGGACGCCGAGCAGCTTGCTCGCTCGCTCCCGGGGGCTCAGCAGCGAGGGGATCACCCGGGTGCGCGCGTAGGTCACCGGTACACCCAGCTCGATCAGCACGTCGAGCACCATCCGACCCCGCTCGAGTGCGGCGCGCAGCTCCGGCTCGTCGGGCAGCGCGACGCTCGGATGGACAACGTCGAACATCACCGCCACGGGCTCGCCATTTGCCGTGAGCGTCCGTGAGATCGTCGTCGCCCGCGCGTTCGGCGCGAGGCCGAGCGCTTCGCCGGCCTCCCCTCCGACCGCCCTTCGCTCGATCCGCACATCGGCGGCCGCCAGCGTCAATCCGCGGCGTGAGGCCACCGAGGAGTAGGGCTCCAGGCGCTCGAGGCGCTCGTCCAGGGCGCTCGCCGCCGCGGTGCGCCCCACGAACGTGCCGCTGCCCTGGCGGCGGACTATCTCCCCACCCTGTTCGAGCCGTTGCAGCGCGCTGCGGAGCGTCCCCCGCGAGACGCCGAGCATGGCCGCCACCTCGTGCTCGGGCGGGAGCCGGTCGCCCTGCCGGTAGCGTCCGGCGGCCAGCCAGTTGTGCAGCGCCTGCTCAGCGCTGTCGACCAGCGACCGGACCGGCTGCTCGCCCGACCCGCCGCCGTTCACGGAGGCCCGCGTGCGCCGACGGTTGGGGTCTCCGGATGCCATTGCCCAGCATGAGTATCTCAGTCAGGCGAGACACGTTGGACGAATTCGTCAAACGTGGCCAATCGGACCTTCAGGTGGGGTCCGCTAGAACAACCCGACCGTCCGGCCGGTGGCGTCGATGTCCACATTCAGCGCGGCCGGACTCTTGCCCAGTCCTGGCATCTGGGTGATGTCGCCGCACAGCGGCACCAGCCAGCCGGCGCCGGTGTAGGCCCGGATGTCCCGCACAGGGAGGGTGAAGTCCTCGGGCGCGCCCAGCAGCGAGGCATCCGAGGACAGGGAAAGGTGTGTCTTGGCCATGCACACCGGGAAGTGATCCAGTCCGTCCTTGGTGAACTGCTTCATCTTCGCCTCCGCCTCGGGATAGAAGAAGACGTCCTTGGCGCCGTAGACCTTGGTGGCGACCGCTTCGATCTTCTCCCGGATCGGGACCCCGTCCTCGTAGAGGTGATGAAAGCTGTTCGGCTGCTCGCACGCTTCCACGACAGCCTCTGCGAGATCGGCTGCTCCCGCCCCGCCCCTGGTGAACCCATCGTTGACCTCGGCGGCGAATGCGCCTGCCTCCAGCGCCAGGCGCTTGACCAGTTCGACCTCCTCATCGGTGTCGCCGGGTCGGCGGTTCACCGCCACGACTGCCGGGACGCCGAAGGTGTTGATGATCCCCAGGTGGCGGCGAACGTTGGCCATCCCGGCTTCGATCGCTTGCGAGCCGGCCTGGCCGTCAGCGCGTGGGTCGTCCTCCACGCCGGCGTGGTGCTTGATCGCGCGCACCGTGGTCACGAGCACTGCCGCTGACGGCTTTAGCTGACCGAACCGGCAGACGATGTCGAAGAACTTCTCCATCCCCATGTCCGACCCGAAGCCCGATTCCGTGACGATGTAATCACCGAGCTTCATCCCGATCAGGTCCGCGACCAGCGAGTTGTTGCCGTGGGCGATGTTGGCGAACGGGCCGCAGTGCATCATCACCGGCTGACCCTCGAGCGTCTGCACCAGGTTTGGCTTGAGCGCGTCCTTGAGCAGCACCGTCATCGCACCCGCCGCGCCGAGATCCTCAGCGGTGACCGGCTTTCCGCCGTCGTAGGAGTAGGCCGCGGTGATCGCACCGATCCGCCGCCGCAGATCCTGCAGGTCGCGGGCGACCGCCATGATCGCCATCACCTCGGCGGCCGCCGTGATGTCGAAGCCCGTCTCGCGCGGGTACCCGTTGGGGCGTCCGCCGAGACCGACGGTGATCTGCCGCAACGCCCGGTCGTTCATGTCCACGGCACGGCGCCAGCCGACCCGCAGCGCGTCGATCTTGTGCGGGTTTCCGTGGAGGATCGAAGCGTCGATCATCGCGGCCAGGAGGTTGTTGGCGGCGCCGATTGCGTGGATGTCGCCGGTGAAGTGGAGGTTCAGGTCCTCCATCGGGACGACCTGGGTCATGCCGCCGCCGGCGGCGCCGCCCTTGACGCCGAAGACGGGGCCGACGGAGGCCTCGCGCAGGCAGGCGACCGGGTTCTTGCCGATTACGCCGAGCCCCTGTGTGAGGCCCACCAGAGTCGTCGTTTTACCCTCGCCCGCCTTGGTCGGCGTCATCCCCGTCACGCACACGACCTTGGCGTCTGGCACTGATGACAGGCGATCGAGCACGGACAGCGCCACCTTCGCCTTGTACCGACCGTATGGCTCCACCTCGTCGGCCTCGAGTCCGATCCGCTCCGCGAGCGATTCGATCGGTTCCAGCTCAGCTTCCTGCGCGATCTCCAGGCTGCTCTTCATCGGTCTCTCTCCTCTAGGCGCACTAATGACTCACTGCGGCAGCGGCAAGCTCGGACACGAGTTTGTCCTCGTAGAAGCGCTCCAGCGCGAACGGCGCGATCAGATCCGGCGTGCGGCCGGTGGCGACCAGCTCGGCCAGCGTCTTGCCGACGATCGGCGCCGCCTTGAATCCGTAGGTGCCCCAGCCGGCGCTGACGTGGAAGTTGTCCACCTCGGTCTTGCCGAGGATCGGGCTGTAGTCCGGTGAGAGGTCGCACAGACCCGCCCAGCTGCGCAGCAGCCGCGCTCGCTCTAGCTGCGGGAACAGCTCCATCGCGTGACGGGAGACCTCCTGGAGGAAGTTCAGGGTGCCCTGCATCCGGTACGTCGTCCACGGCTCGATCTCGGCGCCGAGCAGGAATTCGCCGCGATCGGTCTGGCTGATGTAGATGTGCATCTGCGAGGAGACGATCACCACGTCGAGCAGCGGCTTCATCGGCTCGGTCACGCACGCCTGAAGGATGTGGGTGGTGATCGGCAGCGGTACGTTGACCATGTCGTTGATCAGCGTGCTCCAGCCGGCCGTGCAGTTGAGCACCTGCCCGGCCCTGATCGTGCCGCGGTTGGTGCGGACCTGGGTCACGCGGTCGCCCACGCGGTCGATGCCGAGCACCTCGGTGTTCTGATGGATCTCCGCCCCGCCGCGATCGGCGCCCCGGGCCAGGCCCCACACCACCGCATCGTGCCGGATGATTCCGCCCGGCGGGTGGTAGAGCGCGCCGACGATCGGGAACGTCGCGTGCGGATTGTCGACCTGCATCGCGGGCGCCAGCACCTTGATCTCATCCGGTCCGATCACCCGGGAGTCGATCCCGTTGATCCGGTTGACCTCGGCCCGGTTGGCCATCACGAACATCGCCCGGTCGGTGTGGGCCAGGGTGAGGTGACCGCACTGCGAGAACAGCAGGTTGAAGTTCAGCTCCGCGGACAGGCCCTCGTACAGCTTAACGCTGGCGTCGTAGAACCGGGCGCCCTCGGGCGTCTTGTAGTTGGAGCGCAGGATCGTCGTGTTGCGACCTGACGCCCCGGACCCGATGTAGCGCTTCTCCAGAATCGCCACGTTCTTGATGCCGTGTTCGGACTGCAGGTAATAGGCGGTGGCCAATCCGTGCGATCCGCCGCCGATGATCACGACGTCATAGGAGCCCTTGAGCTCCGGCTGGCGGCGCCACATCCGCCGCTTGCGGAAGATGTCAAGCACCGGGAGGCTCCGGCGATGGCTGCGGGTGCAAAGGCAGGGCGTCGAGGCCGACCGGGCCGCCACCGAGGTGCCGCGCAGCGTCCGCCACGACCGTCCACATGTACTCGCCCACGGCCCAGCCGAACAGGAACAGGAAGCGGTTCTCGTCCTCACGCACAATCAGTCCGGGCTGCCGCGCGATCGATCCGGGTCGCAGACCCGCGACGGGCGTGACCGCGGGGCGCAGGTCAATCGCGCAGAACCGCGCGAACACCTCGCGGGCCAGCGGGCCGGCCAGGGTCAGCGCGGCGAACACCGAGGTGACATCGGCGACGCTCGCGTGGCCTGAGCTCTCCGAGGCGGCCTCGGTCAGCCGCCGCTTGAGCCCCGCCGCTTCGGCGGCTTCGCAGACGACGAGCGTGCGCGACAGAGTCAGCGGCAGCCACCAGACGTAGCCGGCGCGGGTTGCGCGGCCGAGTTCAAGGCTCGCTCCGCCGGCCGCTTCGGTCACGATCGCGCGCATGGCCTCCGGCGATGCCTGCAGCTCGAGCTTCCCCAGATGTGAGACGTCCGCCCAACCGACGGTACTCGTGCAGAGTTCTGTCTCCTGCTCCTTCGAGGTGTAGCCGACGGCGACGTTCCAGCCCGAGCGCACCTCAAAGCGCCCACCCTCAGCCTGGGCGCTGCGTTCCATCGGGCTGCGGGCGACGGCGGAGTGGCCGCTCGGGCTCGTCGATCGGACGGAGTCAGTGTGAGCGGCGGGTGTGAGGAAGGCAACGCTCACGAGCGCAGCACCTCCCCGTCGGGGTCGTAGAACGGGCGGGTCTGGACCTTGGCGCTGAACGTCTTGCCCTCGTCGGAGATCGTGATCGTCGTCCCGTCGGCGGCCAGCTGACTCGGCACCCAGGCCAGACCGATGACCTGACCCAGCACGGGCGAGCGGCGCGCGCTCGTGACTTGCCCAGCCGGCGCGCCGTGGGTATCAACCACCACCGCGCCCTCGGTCGGGACATGCCCGTTGGCGGTCGTGAAACCGACTAGCGAGACCGCGGGCGGCTCCTTGGCGTAGTGCTCGAGCGCCCACTTCCCGATGAAGTCCTCTTCTTTGTCCAACTTGACGATCCACGGCATCGCAGCTCCGAACGGCGTGGACTCGGAATCGGTGTCCTGACCGATCAGAATGTGCATCTTCTGGAGTCGCAGGATCCGCTGGGGCTCGAGGCCGAACGGCCTGATCCCGGATTCCTCGCCCGCCGCCATGAGCGCGTCCCAGACGTGCTCGCCGTGGGCCGAGGGGAAGTGGATCTCGTAGCCGAGCTCCCCGACGAAGCCGATCCGCAGGATCAGGCACTCCACGCCGGCGACCGCCGCCTGCTTGGCGTCGAGGTATTTGAACGCCTCGGCCCCGCAGTCGAGATCGGTCAGCCTCGAGAGGATCTCCCGTGCGCGCGGGCCGGCCAGGTTCACCGCCGCCAGACCCTGGGTCACGTCGGTCAGATGGACGTCCAGGCCCCAGTCGGCCAGCCACCACGAAAACCATTCCTCGACCGCGCCGGCGCCGCTGGAGGTCGTGGTGACGTAGAACGTATCCTCGTCGACGCGACAGATCGTTCCGTCGTCGACGATCCGGCCGGCGTCGGAGCTGATCACGCCATAGCGGATCCGGCCCGGCGCGAGGTTCGCGAAGCGGTTCGGATACAGGCGGTCGAGGAAGGCGCCCGCGTCAGGACCGCGGACCAGGAGCTTGCCGAGCGTCGAGACGTCGATCAGCCCGGCGGCCTGGTGGACGGCCAGCGCCTCTCCCTCCGGATCTCCGTAGTCGTAGGCGCGCCGCCAGTCACCGGCCCACTTGACGGTGGCCCGCAGCTCGCGATGGCGTCCGTGAATCGAGGAGCGCTTGGCTGGCTCGTACGGCCGGCCTCCCAGCACTCCCATCGGCACGGAAACCCACGGCGGCCGGGCTGTCGTGGTTCCCACCGCGGCCAGGCTCTGGCCCGTCTCCCGGGCCATCAGGCGAACCGAAGGGACCTGGCACATCCGGCCCTGACACGGGCCCATGGTGACCGTTGTGTAGCGCTTGGCCAGCTCGATCGAGTCGTAGCCCTCGTCGACGCTGAGTCTGACGTCCTTGCTCGTCACGTCCTCGCACAGACACGCGAAGCACTTGCCACGACCGGCGCCGGATACGGGCTCCGGTACCGCCACGCCTGGAAGCTGTTGCGAGGCCTCGACAACTTGCGTCTGCGTCTGCCGCTCGCGCTCGAGCGAGCGCTCGTCGCCCATGCCAAGGGCGTGCGCCGCCTGCAGGCCCGCCAGCGCACCTGAGTGCTCGATGTGCTCGGCGCTCCCAGCGCCGGCGACTTCACCGGCGGCGTAGATCCCGTCGGGCACGCTGTCGATCATGAAGTGACCGATCGCCTCGTCGAAGCGCGTTTGCGCGCCGGCCTGTAGCAGCAGCGAGGTGGCCGGCATCGCGCCGCCGGAGACGAGCACGAGATCGCACTCGAACGCGCGCTCACCGGCCTGTCCGTTCCCGCGATAACCGACCGGGGCGAGCACCGCCCCCGCAACCTGCTTGCGCCCGTTGGCCTCGATCACCGTATGTCCGGCCAGCACCTCGATGCCCAGCGCCCTCACGGTGTCGGCGACGGGTCCGGGGTTCGGCCGCAGATCGGCGACCGCGAGGATCTGCACACCGAGCTCGCGCAGGGCGATGGCGGAGCGCAGCCCGCGGTCCGAGGTCGTGGCGAGCACCGCGCGATGTCCCGGAAGCACCGAGTAGAGGCTGGCCAGCCGGCGGGCTCCGCCGGCCAGCATCACGCCGGGTAGATCGTTGCCGGCGAACACCAGCGGCTGCTCGATCGTCCCGGTGGCGAACACGTGGCGGCGGGCTCGCACCTGGTGCAGGGTGTCCCCCTGCCAGACCGGCACGAGACCGTCGAAGTAGCCGAGCGCCGAGGCGCCGCTGAGGATCTCAACCCCGGCGGCGCGCGCCTGCGCCGTCAGGCCGGCCAGACGGATGCGCTCGGCGTCGTCGAGCAGGCCACGGCCTCCCGGCTCGATGCCGTCGTCGACCAGCACGACATCCGCGCCAAGCTCGGCGGCGGCGGCGGCCGCGCTAAGTCCGGCGGCTCCGCCCCCGACGACGAGAACGTCCGCGTGGCGGCGGCGGTACTCGGTGCGCCACTCCCGGTCAGCCTGACGCTCGCGCAGCTTGCCGAGTCCGGCGACGTTTCGCAGCACCTTCTCGTACAGCGGCCACAGCCGTCGCGGCTTGATGAATGTCTTGTAGTAGAAGCCGGGTGGGGTGAACGGGCCGCCCACCAGGTCGGTCGCGCGCATCACGTCGAACTCGAGGTTCGGCTTGGCGTTCAGGTGCTCCACCCGCATGCCCTCGCGCACGGGCTCGACACACGCGCGCGCGCCGGGGGCGCCGTCGACCGCGACGATGCAGTTCGGGCATTGGCCCGCGCAGCACAGCAACCCACGGCGGCGGTGGTACTTGAAGCTCCGGCTGAAGGTGCGCTGGCCGGCGGCGTACAGCGCCGAGCCGACCGTGTCGCCCTCGTAGGCCTCGACCTTCTTGCCGTCGAAGGTGAAGCTGATCAGCTTATGGCGCGAGATCCGTTCGCCGGGCTGCTCGGGCAGGCGGCTCATATCGCCGCTCCGGGCTGAGCTCCAGTCGGCTCCGAGCCGACGCCCGGACCGGAGCCCGCGCCGGCGCCCGGGACGTCCGACGGAAGGGCCGTGAACAGCACCTCGTTCGTGCTGGTGTTGCGCTCGGCGATGAACCACGCCCGGCACCCCGAGCGGTGAAACCACCACTCGCGCTGCACCCCGGCGGTGTTGCGGCGGAAGTAGTTGTAGGTGTTCAGCTCACGAAAGCTCGGGTGAGCCGGCGGCCGCGCGGAGATCTCGCCGCCGAAACCGAAGTCGGTGACCTCACGGACGCCGCAGTTGGGGCAGGTGAGCAGAAAGGACATCGGGTGGTTGCGACCCCCTAACCCGGCCAGCCGCGGCCGCGCGCGAGGACCTCGACACAACATAAACCGCCTCAGTGATTCTGTCCAATACCGAATGAGGCATGATTGATCTGGTTTCCGAATCAGGGAGATGGATCGTGGAACTTCGCCAGTTGCGTTATTTCGTCGCCGTCGCCGAGGAGCTGCACTTTCGCCGCGCCGCCGCCCGGCTGCACATCTCGCAGCCGCCGCTCAGTCAGCAGATCCATCAGCTGGAGAGCGAGATCGGCTGCACCCTGCTCGCGCGCACCCGGCGGCGCGTGGAGCTGACCCCGGCCGGCGAGGCGTTCCTTCACGACGCCCGGGTCATCCTGGGCGAGTTGGAGGGTGCGGTCGCCACCGCCCAGCGCATCGGTTCCGGCCAGACCGGGCGCCTGCGGGTCAACTTCGTCGGCTCGGCGCTCCTGTCGATCGTGCCGGGCGCGGTTCAGCGCTTTCGCACCGCCCGCCCCAACGTCGAGATCCAGATCCGCGAGCGGCCGACCGTGGAACAGGTCCGGGCCGTCGTCGCCGGAACCGTGGACGTGGGTCTCGTGCGGCCGCCGTTCGACGAGCTGGCCGAGCTGCGCGCGGAGGTCGTCCTCCGTGAACGGACGGTGGCAGCGCTGCCCACCGGTCATCCCCTGACCAAGCTCCGCCGCGTTCCGCTGCGGCGTCTGGCGGCCGAGCCCCTCGTTCTGTTTCCGCGCAGCCAGGCGCCGGGCTTTCACGATCTCCTGATCAGCAGCCTTGCCGCCACCGGCACCGCGCCGCGCGTCGTCCAGTACGCGCCGGAGATGACCACGATCGTCGGCCTGGTCGCCGCCGGGATGGGCTTCTCGCTGGTGCCGGCGTCGGTGTCAGCACTCGGCCTGGACGGTGTCAGCTATCGCCCGGTGGCCGGGGCACCGAGATCGGAGCTGATCGCGATCACCCGGGCTGACGACGAGTCGCCGCTGGTCCGGACGTTCATCGAGCGAGCAAAGGGTTAGCGGGAGCGATGCGCGGGCGGACTCGCTATAACCCGCGCCCCGATGCTGATCCGTCACGCCGACCCCACCCGCGACGCCGCCGCGTGCGCCGACCTCTACGCGCCCTACGTCAGCGACACGGTGGTCTCCCTGGAGGCGTCGCCGCCCACCGCGGCCGAGTTCGAGCAGCGGATCGAGCAGATCTCCGCCACCCATCCGTGGCTGGTCGCCGAGGTCGAGAGCGAGGTCGCCGGGTTCGCCTACGGCTCGGCCCACCGCGCGCGGGCGTCCTACCGCTGGGCGACCGACGTGAGCGTCTACGTCGCCTCCCGCCACCATCGCCAGGGAGTCGGGACGACGCTCTATCGCGAGCTGTTCGGTCTGCTCGTCCAGCAGGGCTTCCGCGTCGCCTGTGCGGGAGTCACACTGCCCAACGAGGCCAGCGTCGCCATCCACGAGTCCTTCGGTTTCGAGCTCGTCGGGATCTACCGGCACATCGGCTGGAAGCATGGGGCGTGGCGCGACGTCGGCTGGTGGCACGTCGACCTCGCGCCCGACGCGACCGATCCGCCCGCCGAGCCGGGCGCGCCGGCGCGGCTGGAGCGGTAGGCCCTCACTCCTCAGTCAACAACAGCGCCAGCGTCGGGCAGGCGTCGACCGCCCTCCGCGCCAACCCGATCAGATCATCCGGAACCAGGGCTTCGTCGACGATCGGGTAGCCCCAGTCGTCGAGGCGGATCAGCTCCGGTAGGAGCTCGGCGCACAGGCCGTGCCCTTCGCAGGTGATCGGGTTCACCCGCAGCCGGGCGCTCATCGCGCACCGTTCCCGACCGGAAGTCCGGCCGGCTTCGCCGTGCAGCGCGCCCGGCTGTGCCCGCTCACCTCGGGGCCGAAGACCCCGATCGCGCTTTCGACGAAGCGGGCCGCACCGTCGGGGTGATGGCAGGCGCCGCGCCCGCGGATCTCGGCCGCCCAGCGAAGCATGCGATCGCGCTCGGAGCGGTGGGCGGCGCCGTCAGCGATCGCGCCGAACGAGTCCGCGATCGCCCTCAGACCGTGAACGCACGGCCCGCACTGGCCGGCGGACTGGCCCGCGAGGTAGTCGATCACGCGCGCGGACTCATGCAACCCGCAGGAGCTCTTGCCCAGGGCGATCAGCACCCCGGATCCCAATGAGCAGCCGACCGAGCGGAGGTCCTCCCGCGCGAGGCGCAGGCGAAGCGCGCGAGCGGACTCGACCCAGGTGCCGAAGTAGCCGCCGATCAGCAGTGCCTGCAACGGCTCGGTC
>JBPCMW010000054.1:0-15589 GCA_051001875.1 Solirubrobacteraceae bacterium
GACTGGCGGACGACAGGGGTCCAGTCAGTCCTGTCGACACTGCCGACCCCGAGACTAGGGATAGGATCCGACTGTCCATCCGTTGCGACGTTCGCTGGAATTCCCACGTCCACACTGGGGCCACTTCAGATGTCCACGCCCACAGCACGCGGAGGACCTCGGCGTGCTGCCACCGCTGGGCGTTCGCGGTGGCGATCACCTCGGCCGCGGCCTTGCGCACGTATGGGAGCCGCAGACGGCGCAGCAGCGCTTCGAGCTCGTCGGGCAGCGGCGGCGCGGCGGGTGGCTTGACGGTCATCGCCCGAAGCCCTCCCAGCTGCGCGTCGAGCTCTGAAGCGAGCTGTCCTCCGAGCGGGCAGGGAACAGGATCAGCTCCCCGGTGCGCTGCTGATGGGCGAGCACCTTCGCGAGGTCACCATCCGCGAACCGGCCCGCCTGCGCGCACGTGCCGAGCGCCCGGTTGACGTCGTCGTTGCCGTGGAGCTTTGCGAGGTCGACCGCCTCGACCGTCTTGCGACGCACCCGCTGCGCGCCCGCGGCAGCGGCCCGGATCAGCCACTGCTCGGCAGCTGGCCCGATCGCAAGGAACGCCCGCCCCTCGTCCGAGCGAGCACGCGGCCGGCGCTCCAGCGCGCCGGGTGGCCTGGGCGGATAGTGCTGATCGGCGATCGCGGGACGGCCTGGTGTGGTCAGCCGATGGCGAGCGACCTCTTTCGGCCCGTGCGGACCGTCGGCGTGAACGACGATCAGCTGATCACCGTCAGCACGCGCCCAGACCCGCTCGTCGATCAGCTCGTGCGGGACGGAGTAGCGCGCGCCGCCGACGCTGATCAGCGACTGCCAGCTCACCTTCCGGGTCTCCCCGAAGCACACCATGTGCGGCAGGCGCGGGAGTCGGTGCAACCGCTCGTGCTCCTCAGCGAGCCGAATCACCGGCGCCTCCATCGTCGCCCGATGCTGGCGGGTGTTGACGTGCGCCATCCACTCCTCGCACGCCACATCCAACTCGCGGAAGCTCCCATAGGCTGGGCGGAGGTTGTGATCGGTCGGGACCAGATCCGCCTTTGCGATCCGCACCGTCGCCTCCGAGCCACCCTTGCTCTGCGGGTCGGCGGGCACGCCCGTCGTGATCGTCAGCCCGTAGTGCCGGGCGACCGCCACGATCTGCGGGTTGCGGACCGCGATCCCGCACACGTGATCGACCGACACCGTCCGCTCGTTGTCGGTCAGCGCATAGGTCGGCACCCCATCGAAGCGGCGCAACGCCCGATCGAGGCCGATCACCACCGACGGGAGCGTCTTGTCGCGCAACGGCACCACGACCCGGAAACGCGACCACGCCAGCCACGCGCAGAACAAAACCGTGCCGCGCCCATCGACGACCGGCCCGTCGCCATAGTCGAACTGCATCCAAAGGCCCGGCTCCGGGATCCACGGCCGGGTCCGCCGGCCATGCTCACGCCGCCACCGCCGCTTCGCCTCCGCGACCCACCGGCGCGTTGTTCGCTCCGACCCCACATAGCCCACCGCGACCAGCTTGCCGTGCGCGACATCAGCACGAATCCGACCGTGCGAGCGCTCCACCAGCTCATCTATCTTCCGGCGAAAACCGCCGGCCGGCGCCGCCCGGCCGGCGGCATCCCGCCCGCCAGCTCGCGCTGCCCAACCCAATGCGCGACCGTCTTGTGATCACACCCAGCCAACGCCGCCGCACCACGCAGCGAGCCCGCCAGGTCATACGCCTCCAGAATCTCCATCACTTCCTCAGCTCTCTTCAAGGACCCGCCTCCACCGCGTCTCAGGGACAAGACGCCAGTGGATAGCCGACCGATCAGGACAAAAGCAGTGGGAAGATTCGTGGCCACCCATGGGGAGAACCAGTGGCCACCAGTGGGGAGATTCAGCGGCCGCCTACGGGGAGCTTTCCATGGCCGCCGTCACTTGCCGCCGGGGAGTCACAAGCCACCGGCGATCGTGCAGGTCGCTGAGGCCAACTCGACCGACGGCTATCGGATAGTGACCGCCTGGGTCAATCGCAGCTCGACGCACGGTGAATCGCGCCCCACAGCCGGCTCAACTACCTGACACCCCGCGAAGCCCATCAAACTTGGGACGACGCAGAAGGAGCACTACAAACGTCGCGGCCTGAACCGTCAACACCCGCGGGGAGCGCTCAATGAGCAGCCATCCGGTGTCACCACCGAAGCCAATGACACGAGCCCAGCAACACCGAGAAGCAGCAGAGCGAGCCTCTTGGACGGTGGTGGTTGCGCCATGTAGCCCGTTGCCGGAGGATTATGGGGAGGGCTAGCTTGCGGGTTCGGCTCCGGAACAAACACCTTGGGAGGTGCGGATGGGCATCTTTTTCGAGCAGCGCAGACCTGATCCTCGACTGATCGCGTTGTTGGCGGACGCGATCCAGGCGCCGGTTCCACCGAATCCGGACCACGAGGCGGCGGTGCGAGCAGGGCAGCTACAGCCCTTGCTCGAGCCGCTTCGCAGCGCATTGGCAACGCGACCTCCCGAACAAGGTGCTGACACGATCGCCCTCGCGGACGCGAAGGCCGCTCAGGTGACCAATGAGCTACTCGGCGGGTCGTCGTTCAATACCGGCCGGTTCATCGTCGCGGCGGGAATCTTCGCCGTCCTGCTGATCGCCGCGGTTTGGACTGACGCCGACAATCTCAAGAACTCTCCCACCGCTCTCTACGCCCTCGCAACGACCGTGTTCGGGATCGTCGTCGGTTTTCTTGGCGCCGAGAAGTCCTAGCGAGGACAACTCGGTCGTACCCCGTCTATCTAACCAGCCAAAGTGGTGGACTGCCCGCCCCTCGGGGGAGGCCGGATCTCGCGCCCGATGATGACCGACATGACTAGTTCCCTGCAAAGTTGCTGCTTTTGCCAATAGGACACCGATCTGAGGGCGGCCCCCTGCGCTCCAGCTCGACAATCATGCGGGCGAGCCGCAGACCTGCTTGGCAGTCGATCTGTTCGAGGTATCGCGGAACTTGACGGACTCGACCGCGAGGCCGAAACCCAGGCCGCTGATGCGATCCGCCTTGCCAAGCAGGCTTGGCGATCCGCTCGGCCCCGGCCCTTCCGGTTCGCCGTGCGGTATCGGACCATCCATGGCGTCTGATTGCAACTGGAGCTTACACCGCTAGAATACGTGTGGTCCTATGCTTGTAGCGGTGTTAGAGTATCTGCGTGAGCGTAGATCACTCGAGCGATGAGAACCCGTTCGTCTTCGACGAACCTCTGTTGGACAGTCAGAGCTTGGTCGGGCGACAGCGCGAACTCGAGGAGCTGCTGGGGGCCCTGCGAGCTGCCGGCGAAGCGGTGATCGAGGGCCCGCATGCTTACGGCAAGACGAGTCTCGTAAATGTAGCGCTGGCAGCACTTGCCGCCGACGACGACGGCTTGGGCATCCGCGTCGACTGCACTGGAGTGCTGACCGTTGACGACTTCGCCCGCCGGCTCCAGGAGGCGTATGCCCAAGCACATGCCTTCGACTCCGTCGAAGGCATGTTGGTTGAACGGCTTGAGGCGCTTTCGCTTCGTTTCTCCACGAGTACGTCGAGGTCGGATGAGCGCGTTCAAGCGCTGCTTAGCGTTGCCGAGGATGTCGCCTCGCTGGCCGACCGTGGCGCCGCGATGTGCTTCGACGATTACCAAGACGCCATCGCGGTTCCGGCGGTCGTCGAGGCCATCCGGGAGGCGTGCGCGCGCGATGTTAGGCGGATGGGCTATGCGTTCGTTGGTCCGCTTCGGTCGGAGCGCGGGAAGATCGGGGGACCGGCCGGGTGGCCAGACCGGCCAGCGATAGTGACCGTCGGCGCGATCGACCCGCACCGCTTCGCGGGTGAGGTCTCGCGACGGTTTGCCGATACCGGCCGCGACGCGGGCGAGGGCGCAGAGCTGATCGGCGGCGTCGGCGCCGGTCACCCGCAGCGCACAAGCCTGCTGGCGTGGCAGTTGTGGGAGTTGACGGCAGCAGGCGAGCGTACGAATGTGGCCAGTGCGCGGATGGCGATCGACCTAACGCTCCGTCGATGCACGCCCGAGTTCAACGTCCGCTGGAACAACCTGCACAGCAATGAGCGCCGGGTAGCGGTCGCGATCGCAAATGAGATCGCGCCGCAGGGCACGCGCGCACAGCGCGCGACGGGGCTTTCGGGCGCGGGGGCTGCCCAGCGCGCGCTGCAGGGCATCAAGACCTCGGGCGTCGCACAGATGAGAGGGGAACAGGTAACGCTCACCGACCCGCTGTTCGCCGAGTGGCTTCGACGGCGCTACTCGCAGATTCCCGTCGAGCCTGACTGGCAAACGCTCCGTCGCCAGGCCCAGCTGCAACGTGGCGGCATCAGGCGCGGGATGTGAAATGCCTTCTAACGTTCCCCGGACCCATCGACCGCTCCAACCGGTACCGCGCCTGTTGCTGAGCCGAAAGGAGGCCGCCGCCGCGCTTGGCGTTAGCGTTGACACGTTCGAGCGGCGGGTTCAGCTGGTGATCAAGCTCGTGCCTTGCGGGCAGCTTCTGCTCGTGCCCGTCAAGGAGCTCGAGCGCTGGTGTGAGGAGCATGCTCACTACATGGCCGGCGCGGTGTAGGAGCGGCGCCATTGCCACCGTCGAGAGCGCGTGCTACTACACAAGCGATGGCGTGGCAGCGAACCAAGCACCCTGGCGTCTACGTGCGCCACACGACTGCCTGTCCCGCGTCCGACACCCCGGGTACCCGGTGTAAGTGTCAGCCGGCCTACCGAGCGCGTCGCCGCCATCCGGTCACCGGGAAGGTCGTCGACGGACCGAGCTACCGCGACATCCACGAGGCGCTCTCCTGGTACGCCGGTGCGGGCCAGAAGGCGACGCCTGTGTTACGCGAGCGCGCAGACGCTGGCCGGACGTTCAAGCAGCTTGCTGGCGAGTGGTGGCAAGGTGTCGAGCACGGGCGGATCGGGAAGCGGCGCGGTAAGCGGGGGTACTCGCGAACAACGCTTCAGGGCTACGACCGCTCGCTGCGGCACGTGCTGATCCCGGAGTTCGGCCCGCGCCCAGCCAGCGAGATCGGCGCGCCGGAGTGGCAGCTGTTCGTCGACACGCTCGCCAGGGACGGACTCTCGCGCTCCCGGATCGCGAACCACCTGGCCGTCGTTCGTGCGATCTACTCCTGGGCGTGCCGACCGACCCGCCGGCTCGTGGCGGCGAATCCAACCATCGGCGTGGAGCTGCCTCCGGTCGACGAGGTCGAACGCGACCGTGCCGCGACTGCCGGGGAGGCAGAGGCCCTGCTGGAGTCGCTCTCGCCTGAGGACCGCGTCCCGTACGCCCTGGCGTTCTATGCAGGGCTGCGGCGCAGCGAGATGGATCGGCTGCAGTGGCCCGACGTGGATCTCGAGCGGCTGTGGCTCGTCGTGCGCCAGTCAAAGAGCGACGCTGGGACCGGCCGCCGGCTTCCGATTGCTGCGCCGCTGAAGCCGATCCTGCTGCGCGCCTACATGCTCCAGCGCCGACCCGAGCGAGGCCGGGTACTCGGCGGCGTGTCGGTGACGTCAGGCCGCCTCGCCCCGCGGGCGAGAAAGGAGTGGACAAAGGCCGCGGACGACGCTGAAGAGCGCGGCGGGCAGCTGGCGCTCGATCCAATCGGCTTGCACGAGTGCCGCCATACGTACGCGAGCTTCCTGATAGCTGCGGGCTACACCCTGCGCGAGCTGATGGAGTACGTGGGCCACAGCTCGCTGCAAGCCACCGAGCGCTACGTGAAGCTTCTGCCGCAACCGGCCGGTCCAGATGGTGCCGCCGACCGCCTTAATGCATACCTCGCCGGTATCGGACGGTCGTCATGAGCCCTCTCGTTGCCAACACGTTGCCAACAATTGCACGCCGTCAGGCGGTTCGTAACCTCTCGTTGCGGTCGGGGACACGCGGACCACAAGCACCGGAATCGCCCGTAGACACTAGGAGCGGGCGGAAATACGGGAATGCCGGAGGAGGGACTCGAACCCCCGACACGCGGATTATGATTCCGCTGCTCTAACCGACTGAGCTACTCCGGCGCTGATGCTCTAGCTGCGGTCGCAAGGCTACTGAACGCGAGGCCCCTCGGTTCCGAAGCGCCGTGCCCTTATCTGCAAGCGACCTATCGGGCGATTTGTACCGGAGTCCCGAGCGGCAGTAGAGCCGCGAGGCGGCGGATGACCTCGTTACGCACGCGGATGCAGCCGTGGCTCACGTCAGTCCCTACCGCCCACGGCTCGTTGGTTCCGTGGATGCCGACTTGACCGTTACCACCAGCAAACTCGTGAAGTACGTCGGAGTGGGCAGAGAGCCCGAAAGCGTACGGTCCGTACGGGCCAGAGGGATTGCTCTGCTTGAGCAGCTCGGTCACGTAGTACAGACCCGCCGGCGTGGGCGTTACAGCCCGACGGCCGACACCGACCGGTTCGCGTTCGACCAAGCGCTGGCCACGCCACAGCAGCAACTGGTGGGATCCCAGCTCTACCTTCAGCCGGTATGGGTCGAGCTCCAGCCGGACGTCGCCCGGCGAAATCCATCCTGTGCTGAGATTCGGCCGGGTGGGGAGCAGCACCCGGAGGCGGCTGGCGCCCGTTGTCTCGACCAGAAACACCCGCGGCGCTCCGATGGAGTTCGGATTGGAGAGCGTCATAAACGGCCGGCGCGCTGACGGCGAGTGGTAAATCGGCACCCGCCGGCTGCGGACGTGCGCCACGAGGCTCATGCCAGGTGGCACGGTGGGTTGCGCCGAGGCGGGCGCGACGGCACTGAAGGCCGGCGCGGGCGAAATCCTCCCGTCGGGCGCGGCGTCAGACGACGAGCCAGGGTTGCCTCGCACGAGCAGAAACCCTCCCCACAACAGCACCCCTAGCACCATGCCCGCAACGATCCCGGTTGCCACCCGCGTTAGCCGCCGTCCTGAAGGCTCGATCTCCGCTTGTCGCTCTAGGGTGGCCGCGAGGTCATCATCGAGTTCGGCTCGGCCTGCCGATGCATCCTCAAGTTGCTCGGCGGCTTGCCCGGCCTCATGGTCAAGCCGCGCTTCTAGCTCGGCTGTATGGGTGGCTAGCTCCTCGTAGTCACGCTCGGTCGAAGCGGCATGCTCGCGGGTCTCAGAGATTGCGGCCTCAAGTTCGTTCACCCGAGCGCCGGACTCGGTTGCGCGGCGTTCGGCGTCGTCGATCCTTTCGCGCCCCAGCTCCTGTTCTCGCTCGAATCGTGCCTCGAGGTCCTGTACCTGCCGGCGAAGCTCTGCGGCGTCGGCGGCGAACTGGTCACTTTGCGTGGCCAAACGGTCGCGCTCCTCCTGCAGCTCCTTTCGTTTGGCTTGGTGGTTCCCCAGAGCTTGTTCGGCCTGCTCGGCAGCGGCCTTTGCGCTCGCCATTGCGTCCGCGAGCTCATCAGCACGCGCCCGGTGGTGCTCGCGCACGAGTTCGGTTTCAGCCAGCTCGCTCTGGAGCCCACTCACTTGGGCGCGAAGCTGCTCGAGCTCCGACTCGACGTCGACCTTGGCGGCCCGCAGCCGTTGCCGTTCGTCGCGGGTGCTACCGAGCTCCTGCCGTGAGAAGGCAGTTTCCTCTACCTCGGTTGCGGCTTGTTCGCGCGCCTGGTTAGCCGTCGCCAGGCTCGACTCGACCGCTGCCAGTTCGGACTCGAGTGCGCTTACGCGCTCGAGATGACCCCTAGCCACGCTCGTCGCGGCCTCTCGGGCTGCATGGGACCTCTGCGACCCGCAGTGCTGCTTGCCCCGCGCTCTGCTCGGCCTCCTGCTGGAGGCGTGAAAGGCGCAGCTCGCCATCGGCCCGGAGGGACTCGAGCTCTCTGGTGCGATCGTCTGCGAGCTCAGCGGCCTCGCGCGCGGCCGCCAGCTCGTCGAGCACCTGCAGCATCCGCTCGTCAAAGGACTCTGCTGCGTTTGCGGCTTCCTCCCGTGCGGCCACGAGCTCGGCGTCGAGCTGGGCGGCGCGTTCTTGTTGCTTCGCGGTCTCGGCGGATCTCGCCTCGACGGCGGCTTGGAGTTCCAGGATCCTGACGTCAAAGGACTCCGCTGCGTCCGCGGCGTCCTGCCGCGCCGACGCGAGTTCGCCCTGCATTCGGGCTGTCGAGGCGGAGGCATCCCGGGAAACCAGTTCGCCCATCGCCTGGGCGGCCACGAGCTCGTCGAGCACCTGTACCACCCGCTCTCGCAGCTGCTCGGTGTCAACCGACGTCGCTTCGAGCGCCGCTTGGAGTTCCCCGCTCCGGGCGCGGGAGAACTCGGCCGCGGACGCGGCTTCCTCGCGGGCGGCTGCGAGTTCGTCTTCGAGCTGGGCCGCGCGTTCGTGCTGATCCGAGGTGCCCGCCGACGATTCCTCCAGCGCGGCTTGGAGTTCTACGATCCTCGCTGAAGCATCGCGGGCGGTCCGCTCTGTCTGCTCACGGGAGGCTGTGAGTTCTTTCTGCAGTCGCGCTGCGTGCTGACGGTGCTCCGCGGCATCCTCGGCGACGCTTTGTGCAGCGCCTTGGAGTTCCAAGATGCGGGAATTGGAGGACTCGGCTCCCCTGCTCTTCGTGAGTGATTAGGACGCTTGTGTTGACCGAGTCGCGACCTGCCCGCTCCGTGGCGGTCGCTCCAGACCCTGTAACCACCCGCTTTACGGGAAATACCACCATTTGGATCAATGCCCGGAAGATCGTTGGTAGCTCGCCCGTCCAGGGCGTCCCGAGGGCTCATATGATGGGACGATGTTCGATCTCCGACCAGCCGTGCAGGCCGTCGTGGATCAATGCCTGGCGGTGAAAGCGGGCGAAAACGTGCTCGTGATCGTCGACCCGGCGACGCGAGCAATCGGCGAGGCGCTGCGTGATGCGGCGACCGGAGCCGGGGGAGACGCGGTTCTCGCGATCATGGACGAGCGGGCGACCGACGGCACGGAACCGCCACCCCCGCTGGCAGCCGCGCTGGCCGCGAGCGACGTCTACATCGCTCCGACGTCCCGCTCGCTCAGCCACACCACGGCTCGCAAGCGCGCGAGTGACGCCGGTGCTCGCGGCGCGACGATGCCCGGGGTGACCGAGGACATGCTCATGCGCGTGATGGCGGTGGACTTTGAGGTGATGGCCGCGCGCTCGCGTGCGGTGGCGGCGCTGCTGCAGGACGGGCGCACCGCGCACGTCTTCTGTCCCCGGGGGTCCGACCTGACGCTGGATCTCAGCGGGCGGGAGGGAATCGCCGATGACGGTGATCTGACCGGACGCGGGGCATTCGGGAACCTTCCCTGCGGCGAGGGCTTCATCGCGCCGTTGGACGGAAGCGGGCAGATCGTGGCCTCGAGCCTCGCTCCGCTCGGGCTGAGCGATGAACCGGCCACGCTGACCGTGCGCGATGGGCGGATCGTCGACGCGCGGGGCGGACTCGGTCCGGAGTACCTGGAGCGACTCAGGGCGCACGGGGAACCCGGTACGAACCTGGCCGAACTCGGGGTCGGGACCAACGACGCTGCCACGCTGACCGGCAACGTTCTCGAGGACGAGAAGACCCTGGGGACGATCCACGTAGCGTTCGGCGCGAGCGCCGGCATCGGCGGGACGGTTTCGGTGCCGATCCACCTTGACGTGGTGGTCACCGACGCCACGCTTGAGATCGACGGGCAGCGTGTGCTGGACGCCGGCCGCTGGGTGCTCGAAACCCCGCGGCCCGCACGCGCTTGACGCGCCTGCTCGCGATCCCGAACGTCTCCGAGGGTCGTGACGACACCGTGATCGGCGCGATCGCCGGCGCGTTCGGCGAGCGGCTGCTCGACGTGCACCGTGATCCCGACCACCACCGCAGCGTGTTCACGCTGGCTGGGCCGCCCGGAAGTCTGGCCCCGGCGGTGCTGGCCGGTGCGAGGGCAGTGCTCGAGCAAGTCGATGTCGCCGCCCACGAGGGCATCCACCCGCGCGTCGGCGCGATCGACGTCGCGCCGATCGTCTACCTGGACGAGACCGACCGTGGCGCCGCCTGCGCCGAGGCGCTGGTGCTCGCCGACCTGCTGGGAGACCAGCTGGAGCTGCCGGTGTTCCTGTACGGGGCGTTGGGTGCCGACCGCACTCGGGCCGAGCTCCGGCGCGGAGGTCCCGCGGCACTGGCCGCTCGTGTAGCCGCCGGCGAGCTGATCCCTGACTTCGGTCCTAGACGCCTGCATCCTCGCGGCGGGGCGGTGCTGGTGGCGGCCAGGGCGCCGCTGGTGGCGTTCAACGTCGAGCTCGCTCCCCCCGCCACGCTCCTGGATGCCCAGCGGATCGCCGGCCGCATACGCGAGGGTGGGCCGGACGGCCTGCCCGGCGTCAGGGCAATCGGCCTGTGGCTCGATCAGCTCGGCGTGGCTCAGGTCTCGACCAACGTGGAGGACCATCACGCGAGCGCCTTGGCCGACGTAGTCGCCGCGGTGGCGCACCAGGCGCCGGTCAGCGGAACCGAGTTGGTCGGGCTCGCCCCGCGAAGCGCTTTTCGCGGCTTCCCGGAAGACGTGCCGGTGCGCGGAAAGCGGATCCTCGAGGACGTGCTCTCAAATCTCGAACCCACGCGGGCGCAGGCCGACTAAGTCTCTCCTTACCTGGGAAAGGAACCACTAAGCTCCCGGTGACGATGGCCCAGACCAAGCGCAAGCGGCGGACCAAGCATCGCGGCACCGCGGCCGGGACGATCCAGTCCAGAGGCCGTACCGGTCGGCCGCCCACCGCCGAGGAGCGTAAGAAGCAGTCGCGCATGAGCGCGCGCGAGAGGCGAATGAACACCCCGCCGACCTGGAAGTCGTCGCTGACCCGGGCCTCGCTCGCGGCTGCGATCATGTTCATCTTCCTGCTGGTCACCAACAAGGGTCGCGTCGCGCCGGCGTTGGTGTTCGCCGTGTTCGCGCTGGTCCTGTACGTGCCAGCCGGCTACTACCTGGAGACGTTCCTGTACCGGCGCCGGCAGCGACAGCGGGACGCACGATGATCGACGTTCGCATGTTCACCGTCGGCCCGGTGCAGGAGAACTGCTTCATCGTGCGCGAGCAGGGTTCGAAGCGGGGCGTGATCATCGATCCCGGAGAGGAGCCAGACCGCCTGCTCGAGGCGCTCCGCGCGCTGGAGATCGAGCAGCTCGAGGCGATCCTGCTCACGCACCCGCACTTCGATCACGTCGGCGCGGTAGCGCCGGTGGCGAGAGCGACCGGCGCTCCGGTCGTCTGCCCCGAGCTCGAGCGCCACGTGCTCGCCAACATCATGGACTTCGTGCCTTGGCCGGGCTTCGGTCCGTTCGAGAGTTACGAGGCCGACCAGACCGTCAAGGGCGGCGAGACGCTGGAACTGGCTGGCCTGTCGATCGAAGTGCTGTTCACGCCCGGACACAGCCCGGGACACGTGACCTACGCGCTCGCCGACGATGGCGCCCTGTTCTCCGGTGACGTTCTGTTCGAGGGCTCGGTCGGACGGGTCGATCTTCCCGGCGGCGACTGGCCGACGCTGCTTGCCTCGATTGATTCGCTGGTGTCACGGTTCCCGGAGGAGACGACGGTGTACCCGGGCCACATGGGCACCACGACGATCGGCCGGGAGCGCGCCACGAACCCGTTCCTGCGCGAACTCGCGCAGCAGTGACCCGTCCCGCACGGACGAGAGCATGATTCAGGCGCCCCGAGGGACCTTTGACGTCCTGCCCGCAGACGCGGCTCGCCGAGAGCTGCTGGAGTCGCACGTGCGGCGGATCCTGGGTGCGGCCGGCTTTCGCCGGATCGAGACGCCCGCGTACGAGTCGACCGAGCTGTTCGCTCGCGGGGTTGGGGAGGCCACCGACATCGTCCAGAAGGAGATGTACAGCTTCGACGACGGAGGCGGCCGGTCGCTCACCCTGCGCCCTGAGGGCACCGCTCCGGTCTGCCGGGCCTACATCGAGCATGGGATGCACAAGCTTCCGCAGCCGGTCAAGCTCTGGTACCTGTCGAGCTTCTTTCGCAGCGAGGCCCCTCAGAGAGGTCGCTACCGGCAGTTCTGGCAGGTTGGCGCCGAGGTGATCGGTGCCGCGGGACCCGATACCGACGCGGAGCTGATCGTGGTCCTCTCCGAGCTGTTGCAGGCCGTCGGCGTCAAGGACATCCAGCTGCGGCTCGCGAGCCTGGGATCGCCGGAGACGCGGAGCGAGTACCGGGGTGAGCTGACCGCCTACCTGCGCGAGCACGAGGATGGGTTGAGCAGTGAGGTCAGGGCTCGCATCGAGCTGAACCCGATGCGCGCCTTCGACTCGAGTGACCCACGCACTCGGGAGACGATGGGCGGCGCGCCAAAGCTGATGGATCTCCTGGGCAGCGACGACGCCGAGCACTTCGCTCAGGTTCGCTCGCTTTTGGACGACGCCGGAATCCCCTACGAGCTGGACATGACACTGGTGCGGGGCCTCGACTATTACACACGGACCCTGTTCGAATTCACCAGCGACGCGCTCGGGGCGCAGTCCGGCGTGGCGGGCGGCGGGCGCTATGACCGGCTGATCGAACAGCTGGGTGGCCCTGCGACGCCGGCCTCGGGATGGGCGGCGGGTGTCGAGCGGATGCTCCTGGCCGGGCCCGCGCTGCCGACGGCGCCCGACCTCGTCGACCTGTTCGTCGGCCGTGCCGCTGTCGAAGACGCCGCGAACAGGACAGCGTTCGAGTTGGCGCGGGAGGCGCGCCGGGCGGGCCTGGCCGCGCAGCTTGAGCTGACCGGCCGCTCGCTGAAGGGGCAGCTCAAGCAGGCCGACCGGATCGGGGCTCGCTACGTGGCGATCGTCGCGGACTCCGAGCACGCGAGCCTCAAGAACATGGAGTCAGGCGAGCAGCGCGAGCTTCAGCCGCAGGACGTCATCCCCACGATCCTCCGCGGCTCCCGCCTGTAGCCATGCAGCCCCCACGGCCCAACGACTACCGCGACAGTTGGTGCGGCGAACTCGCCGCCGAGCGGGACGGAACCCTGGCCCGGGTGGCCGGTTGGGTCCACCGGCGACGGGACCACGGCGGCCTGATCTTCATCGACCTGCGCGACCGCTCGGGGATCGTCCAGCTGGTATTCCATCCGGAGAGCGCCCCCGACACGCACGCTTCCGCGCGCGGGCTGCGCTCGGAGGACGTGATCAGCGCGGCCGGCACCGTCGCGCGGCGAAAACCGGAGAACGTCAACCCGAACCTGGGCACGGGCGAGATCGAGCTCGCGGTGAGCCAACTGGAGATCCTGGCCGACGCCGACACGCCGCCGTTCCCGCTTGACGAGGGCGCCGGCGTCGACGAGAGCCTGCGTCTCAAGCATCGTGCCCTAGATCTGCGCCGTCCGGAGATGCAGAGCGCCCTCGCCCTCCGTCACAAGGTGATCGCCGCGATGCGTGAGGTCCTGAACGCTCGCGACTTTCTCGAGATCGAGACTCCATACCTCACCCGGTCGACGCCCGAGGGCGCGCGTGACTACCTGGTGCCGGCCCGGATCCAGCCTGGTTCGTTCTACGCGCTGCCGCAGTCGCCGCAGCTGTTCAAACAGCTGCTGATGATCGGCGGGTTCGAGCGCTACTACCAGATCGCTCGATGCTTCCGCGACGAGGACACGCGCGCCGATCGCCAGCCTGAGTTCACCCAGCTTGACGTCGAGCTCGCCTTCGTGCATGAGGAGGACGTGATCGAGTGCATGGAGGCCGTGATGAGCGCGGTGTTCGAGGTCGCCGGCTTCGACGTCGGCCCGTCGCCGTGGCCCCGGATGACCTTCGCGGAGGCCGTCGCGCGGTATGGGATCGATCGCCCTGACACCCGCTTCGGGCTGGAGCTCCACGACCTCGGCGAGGCGCTCGCGCAGTCTCAGTTCCAGGTTTTCTCCTCCGTGCTCGGATCCGGTGGGGTGGTCCGGGGCATCAATGCGGGCCCGCGCGAGCTGCCGCGCTCCGAGCTCGATGCGCTGACCGAGCTGGCCAAGCAACACGGCGCCAAGGGACTCGTGCGGGCGTTCGCGCAGGAGGAAGGAGGCCTGCGCTCACCGATCGCCAAGTTCCTCTCGGAGGCCGAGGTGGCGGCGATCAAGCAGCGCCTAGCCGCGCGCCCGGGCGACCTGCTGCTGATCGTGGCCGATCAGCCCGCGACGGCGGGACAGGCGCTCAGCGCGTTGCGCATGGAGCTGGCGCGGCGCTTCGAGCTGATCCCCGCCGGCCGTCACGACCTCCTTTGGGTAGTCGAGTTTCCGGCCTTCTTCTGGGATCCCGAAGCCCAGCGCTGGGATGCCGCCCACCACCCTTTCACCGCGCCGACGGGCGACCTGAACGACCCGGCGACGCTGACCTCACGGGCCTACGATCTCGTCCTCGACGGCGCCGAGATTGGAGGAGGGTCGATCCGCATCCACGAACGGGAAGTGCAGCAGCGCGTGTTCGAGCTGCTCGGAATCGGACCCGACGAGGCGCAGGCCCGGTTCGGGTTCCTGCTGGACGCGCTGCGCCTCGGGGCACCCCCGCACGGGGGGATCGCGATGGGTATCGACCGGATCGTCGCCGCGCTGGCCGGGAGCGAATCGATTCGCGACGTGATCGCGTTCCCCAAGGCCGCCAGTGGAACCGACCCGTTGACCGGCGCGCCGGCTCCGGTGGATCCGGCCCAGCTTCGCCAGCTGGGCCTCCGGCTGGCCTGACGCGGCGTCCGTTCTACGCATCGGCGCTCATGTTCGAGGCCGGCGCTGCCGAATATTCACTCGATGGATCACGTTTCACGCCCGCTCATCGCCCTGCTCGTAGGCACGGTGGCGTTCTTCGCGCTGTGGCTGGTCGCGCTCAAGCCGAGCTCCTCAGGTGGCGGCTCGAGCCCTGGCGTGTACGCCTCCCCAATCGCCAAAGCGCACCAAGCGGTCGCCGTTTCGGCGGCGGCGAGTGTCGCGCACGGTGACACGGTTGTCCCCTCGGCCCGGCCATCAGCCGCGAGCGCTGCCGTCCACACGCCCGCCACCGCTACGCAGCCGGCGATCTCGACCCTCGCCCCCCCGACCGCGCCAGCCAAGGCGGTGCCGCGCGTACGCCCCGCGAGGCCACCCGCCGCGATGCGGCGAGCCAGCTCGGTGGCTCAGGCGATACAGGCACACAAGACTCTCGCGCTGCTGTTCTACAACGCCGCCGGGGCCGACGACCGAGCCGTGCGCCAGGAACTGGCCGCGGTCCCCGCCCACGGCGGCAAGGTGCTCCGGCTGGCCGTGCCACTGAACGAGCTGGCGCGCTATGCCGCGGTCACCAATCAGGTGACGGTGAACGCCTCGCCCACGCTGATAGTGATCGACGGAGCACATCACGCGAGCACGATCGTCGGCTTCGCCGACCGTTTCGAGATCGCGCAGCTCGTGGCTGACGCGCTCGCTGCTTCCTGACGACCGGCCAGGCCGGGTCTATCCTCGGCGGCATGGACACGCTGGCGTTCGAGCACCACCTGACCTCCCCTCAGGGTCAGGGCCATACTCCCGCGGGGGCGCACAGCGCCACCGTCGGCGGCGGCTCCTGCTGCGACCGGATCCGGTTCTCGGTCAGCCTCCGCGACGGAGTGGTGGAGGACGCCGGCTTTGATGCCAAGGGATGCGGCGCTGCCG
>JBPCMW010000055.1:0-7865 GCA_051001875.1 Solirubrobacteraceae bacterium
ACCGAGTATGCGTGAGGCCCACTCTGGGCTGCGCGTCGGCATTGCCGGCTGCGGACTGATCGGACATAAGCGGGCCGCCGCGCTGCGCGAGGGCGACCAGGTCGTCGGCGCCACGGATCCCGTCACCGACCGCGCCGCCGAGCTCGTGCACGCGCACGGTGGCCAAGCCTGCGCGGACCTCGACGAGCTGCTCCGGCTCGAGCCGGACGTGGTCATCGTGGCGGCCACCCACGACCAGCTGACGCCGCTCACCGAACGCTGTCTGCGCGCCGGTGCGCATGTTCTGGTCGAGAAGCCCGCGGGGCTCGGCACGGGGCAGATCGACCGGCTCAAGGCCGCCGCGACCGAGGCCGGCCGGTTGGTCAAGGTCGGCTTCAACCATCGCTTTCACCCGGCGATCGCCGACTTGGCGAGCGCCGTCCATTCCGGCGAGCACGGAGAGCTGATGCACGTGCGGGCTCGCTACGGTCACGGCGGCAGGCTCGGTTACGAACGCGAGTGGCGGGCGCAGCCCCGCCGTTCCGGCGGAGGCGAGCTGGTCGACCAGGGCATGCATCTGCTCGACATCGTCCACTGGCTAGCGGGACCGCTGCCGCTGCATAGCGCCCTGCTCCGCACGCACTTCTGGGACACGCCCGTGGAAGACAACGCGGCGCTGATCCTCGGCCAGGCGGACACGCGCACCGGGCCCTGGGCCGTGCTTCACGTCACCTGGACCGAGTGGAAGAACCTGTTCTCGGTCGAGGTGTACTGCCGCACCGCCAAGCTCCAGGTCGACGGGCTGGTGCGCTCCTACGGACCTCAGGTCCTGCGGGTCTACCGGATGAGCCCTGAGCTCGGCCCGCCGGAATGCGAGGAGCGCACCTATGGCTTGGATGACCTGTCCTGGAGCGCCGAGTGGGCGCACTTCACGGAGGTGTTGGCCGGCGGCGGGGTGCTGCTCGGGAGCCTCGACGACGCGCATTACGCCTGGGCCTCGGTGGAGCAGGCATATGCCTCCGCACCGCCGTACACCGGTATGCGCGAGGCGCTCCGCCTCTGAGCGGGCGGGCCGATGCTGCCGCCGATCTGCGTGCTGGCCGGTGGTCTCGGGACTCGGCTGGGAGACCACGTCCGTGACACTCCCAAGCCGCTGCTGCCGTTGGGCGGCGAGCCGTTCATCCTGCACCAGCTGCGGCTTCTGGCCCGGCATGGCGCTCGCGAGGCGGTGCTGTGTGTCGGCTACCTCGGGGAGCAGATCGTCGAGCAGGTCGGCACGGAGCGATTCGGGATCTCGATCTCCTATAGCCACGATGGGCCCGACCAGCTCGGCACGCTCGGGGCGATACGACGCGCGGCTCCGCTGCTGGGCCCGCGGTTCCTCGTCCTCTACGGGGACACCTACCTGAGACTTGACTACGCGGCGGCGGCGGCGCAGTGGGAGGCGAGCGGACTGTCGGCGATGATGACGGTGCTGCGCAACGACGGTGCCTGGGACACGTCGAACGTGAGCTTCGACGGAACCCGCGTGATCGAGTACGACAAGCGGGCACCGACCGATGCCATGCGCTGGATCGACTACGGCCTCGGCGCGCTGCGGGCCGATGCCCTCGGCGCGGTCGGCGATCAGGTCAGCGACCTCGCCGAGCTCTACCACGAGCTCGCGCAGCGGGGCGAACTGTTCGGCTTCCCCGCCACCGAGCGCTTCTACGAAATCGGCACGCCGGCGGCACTGGCCGAGACCGACGCGTTTCTGGCCACGCTCGCCGACGAGGGTCGGCCTAGTTGAACTCCTCCTCCAGGACTCTGATCGCCCGCGGCGGCGCGCGCATCACCGAGAGCCGGGCGATCTCCTCCATGGCCGCGGTGAACCGCGATTCCAGCACCGGGTGCACCACCATCACCAGCCGCGCCTGGTCGCCGAGGCCCTTCTGCACGACCGACTTGACCGAGGCTCCGGCCAACGCAAGCGCCTGGGCCACCATGGCCAGCACGCCAGGCTCATCCGCCACCTCCAGGTGCAGATAGAACGCCGAGACCACGTCCTGGACGATCTCCAGGAGCTGCGTGGTGGCCGGCGTCGACGCCGGCGGGATCATCGCGCTGATCACGTCGCCGAGCACGGCACTCGCGGTCTGCGGGCCGCCGGCGCCCGGCCCCGACATGGTGATCTCCGTGATCTCGGAGGACTCGACGGTCACGGCGTTGAACGGTCCGCTGACCGAGGCCAGCGGGTGTCCGGGGTACAGGAACGCGGGGTGTACCCGTACCGACAGCCCGCCGTCGATCCGCTCGGCCGTGCCAATCAGCTTCAGCCCCAGGCCCAGCTCCCGCGCGTACTCGAGGTCGTCCGGCTGGATGTGCTCGATCCCCTCGTAACGCACCTGGTCCAGGTGCACGGGGGTGTCGAAGGCCAGCCGGGCCAGGATCGCCATCTTGGCGGCGGCGTCACGGCCGTTGACATCCTCCGCCGGATCAGCCTCCGCATAACCGAGACGCTGTGCTTCGCTCAGCGCGGCCTGAAACGTCATCCCGCTCCGCGCCATCTCGGTGAGGATGAAATTCGTCGTCCCGTTGCCGATTCCGTGCACGCGGTCGATCGTCGCCCCGGACAGTGATTCCTGGAGCACGCGGATGACCGGCACCACGCCCGCCACCGACCCCTCGAAGCGCAGCTGCACCCCCTCCTGGCGCGCAACCTCCCAGAGCTCCTCCCCGTGCTGCGAGAGCAGCTGCTTGTTGGCCGTCACGACGTGACGGCCGGCTCGCATCGCCCGCAGCACGTATTCGCGGGCCGGCTCGATCCCGCCCATCAGCTCGACGATCAGGTGCGAGCGCTCGAGCAGGTCGTCGAACGACCCGCTGGAACGGGTGAGGATCCCGGACAGCTCCGGCCGCAACCCGGTGATGCGCTGCACGCGGTCCGCGTGCCGCGGGAGCAACTGCGCGAACGCCGCACCGACGGTGCCGTGACCGAGCAGGCCGACGCGGAAGCTCTCCCCGCCGCCGCTCACCGTTCGCTCACCCCTCCACGTCGCGTGCCATCAGGTCTTCGTAAGTCTCGCGGCGAACCACCACCCGGGCGTCCCCGTCGCGGCAGAACAGCACCGGCGGCCGCGGCACACCGTTGTAGTTGTTGGCCAGCGAGTAACCGTAGGCGCCGGTGGCCGGTGTGACGAGCACGTCGCCGGGAGCCGGCTCGGGCAGCTGCACGTCGCGCACGAGCACGTCGCCCGACTCGCAGTGCTTTCCCGCCACGTGGCAGCGCACGGACCCGGGCGTCAACGGGCGATCGGCGAGCAGGGCCTCGTAGACCGAGCCGTAGAGCATCGGGCGTAGGTTGTCCGACATCCCTCCATCTATGGCGACCCAGGTGGCCACGTTCTGCTTCACCGTTTCAACGGTGTACGCCGTGACCGTCGAGTTGGCCACGAGCGCGCGCCCGGGCTCCAGCAGCAGCCGTTTGTCGGATCCAAGTTCCGCGTGCGCGGTGCTCACCAGCGCGTCGACATAGTCGGCAACCGAGGGAGGATGCTGGGCCGCGGTGTACGCGGCGGCCAGACCGCCGCCCAGGTTGTAGACAGGAAACTCCCCGAGCGAGGCGAGCGCGCGCACGGCGGCCCGGAACGGCTCGAGTTCGAACAGCAGCGAGCCGATGTGGAAGTGAAGCCCCACCAGCGAGAGGTTGTCGTCGTCCCGAAGGCGGTCGATCATGGCTCGGGCATCGTCGATCGAGAACCCGAACTTGGAGTTCATCTGCCCGGTCGAGATCGCGGCGTGAGTGTCGCCGGCGACTCCCGGCGTCACTCTGAGGAGCACCTCCTGGCGAATCCCGAGGGCGGTGGCGACTCCCTTGAGCCGCTCGGCGTCGTGAGCAGAGTCGAGGACCACGTGCCCGACGCCGGCCTGCAGCGACTCGCTCAGCTCCGCGATGGACTTCGCGTTGCCGTGAAGATAGATCCGCTCGGCGTCGAAGCCGCCGCGCAACGCGAGCGCGAGCTCGCCGCCCGAGGCGACGTCACATGACAGACCCTCCTCGGCCAGGACCCGGTAGACCGCGGTGCACGGAAACGCCTTGGAGGCGAACAGCACATCGAAGTCGCTGTGGCGGGCACTGAGCTCCTCGATGAAGCCGCGGGCACGGGCGCGGAGATCGTCTTCGGCCACGATGTAGGCGGGCGTGCCGAATTCACGGGCCAGCTCGACCACGTCGCAGCCGCCGATTTCGAGATGCCCGCGAGCGTTGACGCGCGTGCCGGCGGGAAACACATGGGAGAGCTCAGCGGTGGTGGTGCTCATCGCCGCTCGATCATGCCATGCGGCGCCGGTGCCTGGCATGATCGCCACGTGCCTCATCGGCGCACCGTCATCCCCGTGCTCCCGAACGAGATCGCCACCCGCGACGGGCTGGCCTACTCGCTGTGGATACCGACCGCCGGGGCAATCCACGGAGGGGTGGTGATCCTGCACGGCGCCGGGTCGTGCAAGGAGAGCCACCACGACTTCGCCCGAGCGCTCCTCCCGCCGGGGCTCGCGGCGCTGTCGTTCGACCAGCGCGGGCACGGCGCGAGCGACGCCCCACTGGATTCACGCGCGCTGGCGGACATTGCCGCGATGGTGTCGCTGCTGCGCGACCGGATCGGGCTCGACAAGCCGATTGCGCTGCGGGGGTCGAGCATGGGCGGCTATTTCGCGCTGGTCGCCGCCCGGGCGGTGCGCGCTCAGGCGGTGGTCGCGATCTGCCCCGCGAGCGCCAACGGGCTACAGCGCGGACTCGCTGCCGGAACGTTGCGCTTCGACGCCGACGCAGAGGCGCTCTCAGGCCTGCTCGCCGAGCATGATGTACAGGACGCCGTGTCGGCCCTGGAGATCCCGCTGTTGCTACTCCACGCCGAGGGCGACGAGCAGGTTCCGGTGCAGCATTCCCGTGAACTGGAGCCCCATCTCCTCCATCCGACCAGCCGGCTGATTGTCGTGCCCGGAGGGCACCACCGGTCGATCCAGCACGATGAGGAGCTTCAGGCGGTGAGCCTGCGGTTCCTCGAGCGCTCCCTGCGTGAAGCTCAGTGACCGCCCAGCAGCGCGCCGGCGGTATTCCCGATGCCAGTCAGCGTCGCCCCTACTGCCTGCGTCGCGCCGGTCAAGGTGCTGCCGACGGCTTGTCCGGTCGCCTCGACGGTTGTGGCGAGTGACGAGTTCAGGGTGTTGACCTTGCCGGCCAGGGTGCTGCCCACCCCGGCGACAGTGGAGCCAAGCGATGCGCCGCTGCCGGCGACCGTGTGGCCCAGCGTCCCGGTGGTCGCCTGCAGGGTCCCGGAGATGGTGGTGCTGCCGGGCGAGCCGGTGCCGCATCCGGAGGCACACGCCGGCGAAGAGCCGGCCGGAGTGATGCCAGGGGGTGTACCGGCTGTTCCCCCGACCTGACCGCCACCGATGCCTGTGGTGCCGATCGCCGGGGACGTCGCGCTCGATCTGGATGCGATGCCCGGCCCACCGGCCGTCGAGGCGGTGAGGCGGGCTCCTGCGGCCCGCTGCGCGGCCAGGACCGCGGCGAGCCGTCGTGATCCCGCGGCGTCGCCGCTGGCATGCGTACTCGCCCGCACCAGGGCCGGCGCGGACAGCTGATTGTCGAGCTGCGGCCAGCCGTGGAACGAGACGAATGCGCTGGCCAGCACGAACACCGCCGCAGCGCCCGCCAGCAGCGAGCCGGCGGTGCCAAATCCGGCGATATATGCGCGAGTGGTACGCACCTCAGGGATATGATCGGCACCGGTTGCGGATTTCTTAAGGAGATTCAAGTTTTTTTTCTCAGGCCACGGCCATCGCGGGCGCCCGCCTTCCACCTGCCTGTAGGCCGCCGCAGCGGTCCAGGAGGATCAGCCACACAGCGCCGCCGACCATCAGCGCGATGCTCTCGAGCTGAGGGGCCGTGAGACCGAGCGCGACCTGGTGATTGCGACGTACGAACTCAACCAGCAGCCGCTCCAGGCCGCCAAACACAAGGTAGAAGGCAAACAGTGCGCCGGGCCGGAAGCGATCACGCATTCGCCATAGCCACCAGGCGACGAGCCCCATCGCGAGCGTCTCGTAGATCGGCGTCGGTTGCACCTTGACCCCCGCCGGTGTGGGAACCGTCCCGTGGGGATAACCCATCGCCCACGGCAGCGTCGAGATCTTTCCATAGTCGCCGTCGCCCGAGACCTGGCAACCGATCCGCCCGATCGCGTAGCCCATCGCCAGCGGCACCGAGGCCAGGTCCAGCAGGCCCAGGTTGAGCATCCCCCGCCAGGCCGCCCACGCGGCCACCGCGATCGCGCCGCCGATGACCCCGCCGTACCAGACGAGACCGGATCCGGAGAACAGGCTTCCGAGCAGATCGTGCTTGACCTGGCTGTAGTTCTGGACGACGTAGTAGATCCGAGATCCCACCAGGCCGCCCACCAGCGCCGCAAACGCCATCTCGTAGGCGTAGTCAGCGGGCTTTCCGATCTCTTTCAGGCGACGGATCAGAATTGCCCCGGCGGCCAGAAACCCGCAGGCGAAGACGATCCCGAACGTCTTGAGCGAGATGCCGAGGACATGGATCTCGGGGCGCACGAGAACGAAGGTTAATGGTGTCCGGCGACCGCGAGCCTACGGTCCGTTCCCGGATCCGATCCCCTGGGTGGGGGCGGGCTCGGCCGGGAGGGTCCTGCCGGGTATGACCGCGACGGTGCCGGAGCTCGAAGCGCCAGGACCGCCGGACCCGCTGGAGCTCGGCGCGGGAGCCGGGGCCTGCGAGACCACCGGAGCAGGTGCGACGGTCGGTGCGACCACAGCGGGGGCCGACGACACGGATGTGGCGGCTGGACTGATCGGCTGCGGCTGAGTGGAGGAGATAGCGTGCGTTCTGTGCCTCTTGACGGGGCGATGATGCGCGCGAGCGCGGTGCGGTGCGCCGCGGGCACGGCGGGGTCGCTGAGAGGTTGCGACGGTCGTGGTGACGGGCCTCGGGCTGGCGGCGACAGCGCGGCTCGACGTCGGCTTGCTGGAGCCACCACTCAGCAGGAGAACTCCCGCGACGGCCACTGCCGCCAGCAGCCCGAGCCCTGCCACCAAGACGGCGATCCCTCGGCGGGGGCGACGGCCGGGCGATGCAGGCTCGTCGGCGACGGCTGGAGGCGTTTCCGCCGGCGCCTCCTCCGCCGTCGGCTCCTCAGGGGTGGCGGTCGCAGCGGCGGCACCTGCACCTGCACCTGCAGCAACCAGCACGGCGGCGGGAAGCCAAGCGTTGCCGGGTCTTCCTTCGTCCTCCATCGACGTCTGCTCATGTGGCGCGATGCCGTCGGGTACCCATCGGTCGGGCGAGGACGCCGGTTCCGGCCCTGCGACAACGGCGGGCGCTTTGCTCTCGCCGGGCAGCCAGCGGCTAGACGCCTCCGCTCTAGCGGGTTGATCCTCCTCACGCGGCTCGGCAGGTTGCTCGGCCTCCGGGGGAAGCCAGTGGCTGGGGACAGCCTCGGGTGGCGGGACGGCAGCGTCCTCAGGTGGCGGAACGGCGTCCTCGGGTGGCGCGACGGCAGCGTCCTCGGGAGGAGGCGGTTGCGAGGACGGTGGTGCGCTCGGCGCTGGCGGAGCGCTCAGGGGCGGTGAGACAGGGCGAGCCTTTCCGGCATCCAGGAAACGCCCCAGCAATCCCCCGCTCCTGCGCCGTCGGCTTGACACAACGGTAACGATAGAGGAGCGACCGGACTTCGTGGCAGCCCCGCGTTGCATAATGCGGCTCTCCTGTCGAGTTGGGGGTGAATCATCGGTGAGGGAGGGCGATTTGGATGCCGGCGCAGCAGAGGTAGACCATCGCGATCAGCGCATCGGCTGAGTGGAAGCCGTGAGCGCGGTGACTGATG
>JBPCMW010000056.1:0-7256 GCA_051001875.1 Solirubrobacteraceae bacterium
CTTGGTGGTGGAAGACCCCGCGGGTACTTCTTCGGCCCTTGCCTGCGGCCGCGGCCGCCGGGAGACAGCTGACACCGGCGCCGGCAAGCGGGGGCCGGCGCAGGCGACGGCTTGCGAGCGCGACGGCGAACATGCTGGCGGCGTGCAGACTGTCGACCGCGATGACCAGCCGGGGGGGCCTCGGATCGCGCCGGGTCACAAGCATGGCCGTCTCGATGAGATGGCGCGCGGCGAGCAGGCGCGCCGCCCAGGTCACCAGCGGATCCGAGCTCCAGGGTTCCGAGATCTGTGGCGTCTTCTCGACGGACAGCAGCTCCACGCCGGCCCACAGCAGGCGCGCCATCGTCAGGATTCGCCTGCGGTGCGGGCGTGACATCGCGGTGCGGCCTCTACCCGCCGGTGCTGGGCGAGTTGTAGTCATGTCCGGGCACGGTCCCGGCGGGAGGCTCGGAAGCTTCAGCCTCGACGCGATCGGGGCTTTCGGCCACCACGAAGACACGGCCGTCGGGTTGGCGGCGGATGATCTCGCCCTGCGAGGCTGACATGGGGGAAAGCAGAGAGCCGACGACTGACCACCGCCGAAGCCGGGGGGACATACGTGAGGTGGCCATCGGATCTTGAATCAGAACGGCGACAGTGACGCGTACGCGGCTCAACGCCGCGCCCGTGAGGCCGCGATCGCGGCCGTGGCCGCAGCGCCAAGTCCCGACAGGACCGCGCGGCGATGCATTGAAAGCCAGGTCACTGGGTCCTTGGCGTATGCCTTGTCATCGAAGGGACCATGGGCGCCCTGGTCGGCCTCCTCGTCACGAGACTGTTCAACGTTGGAGCCGAGGCGGGAGAGATCCTTGTCGGTCTGCTGTCCGCTGACACCGGTCCGGGCCAGGTAGAAGTCCGCGAGCTTGGGGGCCAGGCGTTCACCGAGGATGGTATACGCGGTCGAGACGCCGATCCACATGTTGCGGCGCGGATGCTCGGCCAGAAACACGATTCCCTTGGCCGGCAGCTCGGGCTGGAAGATGGCGCGACGGGCATCGGATGCTTGGGCATCTTGTTGAGGTTCCAGTTGAACTGTGGGGTGTTGAGACCGGGGAGCTGAATCATGCAGACCTTGACCTTGCTCTTCTCGTGCATGAGCTCGGTGATGATCGACTCGGTGAACCCCTTGACGGCGTGCTTGGCTCCGCAGTAGGCAGATTGCAACGGAATCGAGCGATACGACATCGCCGAGCCGACGTTGACGATGACTCCGCGATTGCGGGGTCGCATGCGCTTGAGCGCCGCGCGCGTGCCGTTGACCTGGCCCATGTAGGTGATGTCGGTCATCGTGCGGTATTCCTCCGGGGTGGTGTCCCAGAAGAAGGCGAGTGCGCCGACGAAGGCCACGTTGACCCAGACGTCGATCGCGCCGAGCTCACGCTCGACCTGATCGGCTGCGGCTTCCACGGCGTGGTGGTCGGCAACATCCGTGGGAATTCCCACGCTCTTGCTGCCCGCCGCCTGGACATCCTTGACCGCTCCCTCGAGCCCAGCGCGACCCCGCGCAAGCACCGCGACGTCGTAGCCGTGTTTGGCGAACTCCCGCACGGTTGCTCGCCCGACGCCGGCGGTCCCGCCGGTTACCACCACCACTTTGTGTCCGCTTGCTGCGGCCATGTCGCTCACGCTCCTAGGGATCGGCTCGAGGTCGGTGGGTCCGGGAGATCCAGCATTGCCAGCGAGCTCTTGAACGCCTACCCGCAGGCTCGGCCCAGGCCCGACGTTCGGTAATCCTGCGAACATTCACCCCGGTGCCGGCGCGTGGTACGGGCTGACTGGCGGCCGCACCGGGTAGCGGTCGCTCGTGACGCTCACTCGGCGAGATGGCTTTGCACCCCTCGGGAGCTACGCTCTGCTCGGGGATCTGCGCTCGGCGGCGTTGGTGGCGCAAGACGGCGCCATCGACTGGCTCGCGCTCCCACAATGGACGCTGCACTGGTGTGCGCCGCCCTGCTTGATCCCGAGCGGGGCGGTTCGATCAGTCTGAGCCCGACGGTTCCGTTCACGTCCCGGCGCCGCTACGTGCCCGGCACGATGGTTTTGGAGACGACGTTCACCACCGCGGGCGGAACTCTCCGCGTCATCGACTCGCTGAACTTCGGAGCGCTGGGCACGCTGCCCTGGACGGAGCTGGTCCGCACGGTCGAGGTCGACGAGGGAGAGGTGCCGCTGGCCTGGGTGGTCAAGCCCGGGCACTGCCTGTCTGCGTCCAAGCGGCCATGGGCGTACATGCGCGAGGGGACTGCCATGCTGCTGGTCGGCGACTACCACCTCGCGGTGATCTCCGCCGGGCTCGGAGTGCCGTCCCTCGAGGAGGACCGGATCGCCGGAGAGATCCTGGCCCAGGCCGGCCAGTCCGGCCTGCTCGCCGTGGTCGGGACCCGCTCCGAGCCGCTCCACGTCCCGCACGCCGAGGGTATCCGCCAGCGCGCCGAGCGCACCGTCGAGACCTGGCGGCACTGGTCGGGTCTGGTCGGCTACGAGGGTCGACGGCGGGATCTGGTGCTGCGGAGCGCCCTGGTGCTCAAGGCCCTGACCTTGAAGTCCAGCGGCGCGATCGCCGGAGCGGCGACGACCTCACTGCCCGAGCAGCTGGGCGGCCAGCGTAACTTCGACTACCGCTTCGCGTGGATCCGGGACGCCTCCTTCGCGCTTGACGCGATGGCCCGGCTGGGTCTGTCAGAGGAGTTGCACGCGGGGGTCGCGTGGTTGCTCGAGGCCGTCGCCCACGAGGCTCCCGCACTGCGCGTCTTCTACGACCTACACGCACGACCTGTCTCGGCCGAGATGACGGAGGTGCAGGACGTGCCGGGCTACCGAGGCTCGCTGCCCGTCAACGTCGGCAACGGCGCTGCCAGCCAGAGCCAACTGGGTGCCTACGGTGATCTGCTCGACGCCGTCTGGGTCTTCGTCCAGCACGGGGGACGGCTGACGGCTGAGACCGGCACGATGCTCGCCGAGATGGTCGATCACCTGGCGGATATCTGGTCATCGGCCGACGCCGGGCTGTGGGAACTTGGGACTCGGGAGCGCTATACGAGCTCCAAGCTCGGTTGCTGGGTGGCGATGGACCGCGCGGTGCGCCTGGCCGAGGCCGGAGAGATTGCCAGCCGTCACGTTCCCCGCTGGCAGGCCGAACGTGAGCGGATCCGGGAGTACATCGACGACCGCTGCTGGTCAGAGGCCAAGCAGGCATACACGTTCTTCGCGGACACCGAAGAGCTCGACGCGGCGGTGCTGCTGATGGCCCGCACCGGGTTCTGCGAGACCGGTGATGCGCGCCTGAGCAGCACGATCGACGCAATCATCGACGAGCTCCTGGTCGAGGAAACACTGGTCTATCGCTACAGCGGCCAGCAGGACGAGGAGGGGGTCTTCCTGGCGTGTTCGTGCTGGCTGGTGGAGGCGCTCGTCCACGTCGGACGGGTAGCGGAGGCCGAGCGGCGATCTGACCGCTTTATCGCGTACGCCAACGACGTGGGTCTACTCACCGAAGAGCTCGACCCCTCGAGCGGCGAGCTCAGAGGGAACCTTCCCCAGGCCCTCACGCACCTGGCCCTGATCGGCGCCGCGACCAGCCTCAACTCGGGTCAGCCGATGACCGGTCAACAATCCCGCACCATAAGCCAGCCGGATAGACGCTCAGCCTTGCGCTACTGCTAGTCGATCAGCCATCGGGTCAGTGGCGTGGCAGTGATCCCGTGGATGGTGATCGAGACCGCGACGCAGACGATGGTGGTCCACACGACGGTGGTGGTGGCGGCTCGGGATAGGTCGCCGGTCTCGGCGACGATCGTTGCGTAGTAGATCGCGGCGACGCCGCGGACTCCGAAGAACCCGAGAAACAGGCGGCCGCGGAGATCCAGGAATCGCCTGCCCGTGACCATTAGCACCAGGATTGGGCGGATGATCAGAATGAGTAGTGGGACGAGCAGCCAGCCCGCGACCCCGGGAAGTTCTAGCCCGGCGATCGTGATTGTGGAGCCGAGCAGCAGCAGGACGGTGAGCTCGAGCAGTCGTCCCGCGGTCTCGGCGCAGTGATGGATCCGGGTGTTGATCTCGTGGTCGAACTCGTGCCGGCGGAACGCGATCCCGGCCGTGAACACGGCCAGCAGCCCATAGCTGCCGAGCGCCTGTGCGATCCCGTAGATAACCAGTGCAGTCGCTGGGGCGAAGAACCCGTCGAGGTCGCGAGCGATCACGTCCCGAGCCTGCAGGCGGGCGATCGCGGCCGCGATCAGCCACCCGCCCGCAGCGCCGATCACCACCGCTACCCCGACGGCGTAGAACACGTCTGAGAGCACCCAGGCCCCGATCCAGCCCGTCCCGGAGCGGGTCGCGACGAACAGGCCGATGAGCACGAATGGGGATCCCAGCCCGTCGTTGATCCCGGCCTCGGTATGCAGCGAGAGCCTCGGTTCGCCCTGATCCTGCCCGCCCGGGGGCCCGAGTCCGACATCACCCGCCAGCACCGGGTCGGTGGGCGCGAGGATCGCGCCGAGCAGTAGTGCCCCGGCGAACGGCAACCCCATCGCGACGACCCCGAACGCGGCGATCGCCGCGATCGTCAATGGCATCACCACCAGCAACAACAGGGCAATGACCCGCCGGGAGCGGCGGCCGACGTTCCGCTCGACCGCGAGCCCAGCGCCGAACACGGCGATCACCAACGCGAGCTCGGTCACGTGCTCGAACACCACGTGGTCGCCGACCACGTCAAGCCGCCCCACCCCCAGCACCCCCATCGCGACCGAAGCGACCACCCCCAGCAGCAGGTAGAACACCGACGCCGAATACGGGCGATCGTTCTGCCGCGACAGGGCGGCGACCCCGATGAACAGCACGCAGCCAACGAACAGGACCCCGATCGCATAGTCGCCGCCGAGATGAAACCCGGGCATGAGCGCCCCGACCGTCACAGAATCGTTCCCGTCAGCTGCCGGAGGGTTAGCAGAGGAGACGCTGCTCGGTAAAACGGTCCGTGAGCATCACCGAGCGCTGCCGACGTCGTTTGATCGGGGTCGTAGGGCGATCACTGGTAGTTGGGTGACGAGTCGCCGGCGGGCGTCGCGACTGCCATCGTAGGCCCAGCCGACCAGCCAGCTGAGAAGGTGTCGGATGAGCGGCGCGATAAAGGCGGTTTCTTGCTCGCACTGATCGAGGACGGCAGCGGCCTCGGTCGGGCGGAGGAAGCGGCGGCCGAGGAGCCAGCCGGCGTTCCAGTCGTAGAGATCCAGTCCTAGAGATCAGTAGGGGCATGGAGCAGCGTGGTGAGGATCGGTCCGGCTTGCGGTTTGTCACGGCCGATCGGCCTGGTTCAAGAATCCCGACGGCACGTGTGGCTTGGCCGCGAGGTTCGGGACAAATCTCCCGGAGAGGATCGGTTTAGCGTACCTACTTACGCACTTCTGGCCGGCCGGGACCGAGGGGCGGTATCAGGTCACTCTGGCTGCGGGAACCAAGGCGGGGGTGGGCAGCTTCCGGAGCTTCTCGCTCCAGACGAAAACTGAGAGCGCTGGCCGGTTTGACTCCGGCGTGCTCCCGCGGTTATACGTCCCAGGTACGGTCGGTGCGCAACTTCTGTGGCGCTGCCGGGTTGCGGGGATCGAAACCAACGGAGGAGAGAATTATGGTCGGGTCGCATGGTGTGCGTCGTTCTTTGGTCGGCGTGCTTGGCGCGCTGGGGCTGGTGGCTGGATTGGGAGGGGTTGCGCTGGCCAGCCACACGGGAAGCATCACGCCGGTGCGGCAATCTGCTCATACGGGGGCTACGCAGCTCGCCGAGGCGATGATGGCCAACCCCCATCAGTTGCGCAGTGGGCGCTTCGCGGCGGTACCACCGGACAACTTCCCCAACGCGATCTCGACCGAGCCGCTCGCGGGCTTCCCGCGCAAGGGCACGTCATATGCGATCTTGACCTCCGGCTGCGCGAAGCTAGCTGATCACGGCAAGGGTGCGGGGCGCCCCGGATGCAACGACAACGGGATTCCGGTGCGCGGCGTGCGAGATCTGACGGTCTTGCGCCTGAGCGTGCGGGTGCCTCAGAGCGCTAACTGCCTGTCGTTCCGCTTCCGGTACCTCTCCCAGGAGTTCCCTCAGTTTGTGGGCTCCCAGTACAACGATGGTTTTATCGCCGAGCTTGACTACACAAGTTGGAGTTCTGGGTTCAATGATCCGCATATCTCAGCGCCCCACGACTTCGCCAAGGATTCCAAGGGCAACATCATCACCATCAATTCCGCCGGGCCGGAGGCGATGACCAAAGCCAACGCGGCTGGTACCACCTACGGGGGAGCGACCCGGGTTCTGCGGGCGTCAACTCCGATCTCGCCCGGCGTCCACTCCTTGTTTCTGTCGATCTTCGATCAAGGCGACCGGGCGTATGACTCGGCGGCGTTCATCGACAACCTGACGATCAACCACCGCACCCCGTGCACGTCCGGCCTCGCCGCCACGCAATAACCAGCAAGCCCAGCATCGTCTAGCGCGAGCAAGGGCCAGCCAGGGTCGCGCTACAAACACGCGCGGGTGCAGCGTTTATACGAACGCTGCACCCGCGTGCGGGTTTCGGGCGCGCCAAACTTCTCCCGGTCCAGCGTGATGCTGGAGGTCGGTAGGACGACCCGTATGGCTGGTCGCGGACACACGCACGCCGGCGCGGGGGAGAGGCGCTGCGGCGCTTGAACGAAGGTCGCTGGCCGTCGGCGAGCGTCGTCACGTGTCGTGCAGCGCGCGAAACTGCGAGCGGGGCCGCGCCGCCGTGCGCGGGCGGCGGACCACGCGGAGTCGACGTCTGGGGCACAGAGCGAATCTCTGTGCCCAATCCCCGGTGACCTCTATCTCCCAGGCCTCGGTCTCCCAACTTCACCCCTCCTTTGCCGCCCTGGGCGGCTCCGGCGGTCGGGCTTCCGCCGTTAGATCTGATCCGTCAAAGCGGGCCGACACCGGCTGCCGATCACGACCGGGTTGCCGCCCGTGCGGTTGGCTGCCGTGGCGCAGCGTGGGGCTATCGGGCTCGGGTTCCTCGCCCGCTTGAATGCAGCCTGATGCGAGTCGGCCGCGGTTGCGACCTGCTCGCTTGGCCGCGTAGAGTCCGCGATCGGCCGCTCTGAGGAGCGTGTCGATCTCGGCCGGGGCGTTGCCGCTCCATGCGGCTCCGATCGATGCACTGAGCGCGATGTTCTCCCCAGCGACACGGACCGGCTCGCTGTTGATG
>JBPCMW010000057.1:0-29766 GCA_051001875.1 Solirubrobacteraceae bacterium
CGGGGGGGGAGTTTGGGGGGGACGCAGGTGTTGCCGGGGGGGGGGGGGGGGCGCTTTTGCCCCTCGCCCGGGAACGCCCGCTGCGTCCCCAGTCCGATGGCTACGGCGCCGATCACGAGTGGGATCAGCCGGAAGAGGCCGACCGCACCCAGGATCTCCATCTCCGCGACCAACAGAGCCACGGCGAGCACGGCCTCCGCGAGCCGCGCCTGCGCTCCGGTCCAGTCTCCGAAGAAGCGGCGGCGGAGCAGGAAGGCGGCCCGGCCGAGGGCGCCGCACATCAGCAGCAGGGCGACGATCCCGAGCAGGTAGCGGCCCGCGGATACGCTTACGCTGGATCCCATGACTGGCCGTAGACTAAGAGCCCGACGGGCGCTGAGCCTGGCGGCCCTCGCGGGGTTCGCGGCGGGATCACTGGTCGGTTGCGGCCAGGGCAGCTCCCAGCGCACGCCCCAACTGGGCCGGCTGCCGCTCGTCAAGGGCTCCCGCATCTCCGTGCAGGTACTGCGCTGCGACAAGGGCGCCAACGCGTTCTGCGCGTGGCAGCTGGTGGTTGTGGCTCCCAGCTACCGAAACTCTGAGCAGCTATTGAGACGCGAGCATGATCACCTGCTGAGGGCCGGCTGGAGCGGAGCAAGCGCGGACGTCATCAACGAGCACGCGGCGGACTCGCGCGGCCACAAGCTGCGGCTCACCTACGCAACCGACTTCGGGGACCTGCAGGCGTGGGACATCGGCTACATCCAGCGCTCGCACAAAGTGATCGGCGCCCTGTCGCGGGCGATCTTCGACCACGTGCCGACGATGTCCATGCTGCTCGAGCAGGGCGCCTCGTAGCCGGGACGGCCGCGTGTCAGTTGGGGCGAAGGATCAGCCGTCGCTCGGGACCGACGCCGACCATCTTCCTGCCCTCGAGCAGATCCCGCAGGTCGTCGCCGACGAGCTCGCGGCGCCACCCGGCGAGCGTACGAACCTCGGGCTCCGGATCCCCCCGCCGCGCGGCGGCGATGATCTGCTCGAGCTCGCTGCGGGAGGCGATCAGCTCGTAGGCTAGCCCGGCCTCCAGCGCCCGGGCCCGCAGCAATGCCTCGGCGAGCGCGATCAGCGGCGCGTCGCCCGCCTCTGAGCGCCCGCGCGGCTCGTCGCGGGGGATCGGAGGGGCCTCGCGTCCGGCGGCGATGGCCTCCAGGATCGGGTCCCCCCGCCGGCGCACAGTCGAGGGATGGATGCCGCGGATCTGCTCCAGTCCGCGCGTGGTCGACGGCTGGCGCTTGGCCAGCTCCACGAGCGGGGCATCCTGGAGCACCGAGCCCACCGGGCGGTCCTCGCTCGAGGCGGTTCGCTCTCGCCAAGCGGCGAGCGCACGCGCGACGGCGCGGGCCTGGGGGTCGAGCTGATTGACCCGCGGCAGGCGCTCCCACACGACCTCGGGATCGCGCTCGTCGGTGGCGGACTCCAGGCGCCGGCACTCCTCGCGAGCCCATTGCAAGCGGCCATCGGCGGCCAGGCGACGCTGTAGTTCGTCGCTCAGTTCGAGCAGATGCACGACGTCTTCGGCCGCATAGCTCAGCTGCTCCGCGGTCAGCGGCCGAGCGTCCCAGCGCGTAAAGCTCGCCGTCTTTCCGACCCGCTTGCCGAGTACCGAGCCGAGCAGGTTGCCGTAACCGCTCTGGGCGCTGCCGCCGGTGAATCCCGCCGCCAGCTGCGTATCGAAGATGTTGTTCATTTCGGTTGACCAGACGCGGCGCAGAATTGCCACGTCCTGGCGTCCGGCGTGGAGGACCACCTCGATCGCCGGATCGGAGAGCAGGCGGGCGAGCGGTGTCACGTCGAGGTCGCCCAGCGCGTCGATCAACAGGATCCGCATGCCGTCGGGCGCCTGCGGATCCTCGACGGCGATCTGCGTCAGGCACAGCAGTGCCCGGTAGCGGCCCTCGGACATGAACTCGGTGTCGATGCCCAGCCGCCCGCGCTCGCGCGCCAGTGCCGCAGCGTGCGCGACATCCATCGACGTAGCCAGCCCCCCAGCTTCCATGTGCTGAGAACCCTATCGCGGTGCGGACCAAAAAACAGGATCCGCGTCAGCGGGTCCCATAAATAACCTACCCTGCTGGTAGGATTTACCCATGATCTTCTCCTCAAAAGCCGAGTACGGGGTCCGCCTGATGGTGGAGTTGGGCCGCCAGTCCGCCGATCAGCCAACCAGCCTGAAGGCGATCGCCGACGCCGAGGGCCTGCCCCTGGCGTACCTCGAGCAGGTTGTCGCGCGGCTGCGCAAAGCGGAGCTCGTGATGAGCGCCCGTGGCGCCCATGGCGGGTACTGGCTGGCGCGCCCCGCGGAGGAGATCGGGATGGACGAGGTCGTGCAGGCGCTCGAGGGCGCGATCGCCCCGATGGAGTGCTTCGTTCACGACCAAACCGAGCGCGTGCTGTGCTCGCACCTGCCGGATGCCGGACATGGATGTGCGACCAAGCTCCTGTGGACTCGCGTGCAGGGCGGGATCATCCGCTCGCTGCAGGCGACGACGCTGGCGGAGCTGGTCGAGTTCTCGCGCCGAGGCGAACCTGTGCCGGCGGCCGCGGCCTGAAAACGAAACGAAAGCTGAGATGCCAGATCTAGAAATCCGAAACCTTCACGTCCGCGCCGGTGAGAAGGAGATCCTCCAGGGGCTCGAACTGACCGTCGCTCAGGGCGAGATTCATGCGCTGATGGGCCCCAACGGCTCCGGGAAATCCACGCTGGCCAACGCGGTCATGGGACATCCGAACCTCGACGTCACCGAGGGGCAAATTCTGTGGGGCGGGGAGGACATCACCGAGGCCGAGCCCGATGAGCGTGCGCGGATGGGCCTGTTCATGGCCTTCCAGTACCCGGTCTCCGTTCCCGGCGTGACCGTGACCAAGTACCTGCGGACCGTGCTCAACGCTCATCGCGCCGCGCGCGGCGACGAGCCGATCCCGCTCAAGGAGTTCCGTCAGACGGTCGAGGCGGCGATGAAGCTGACCAACGTGCCCCGGGAATTCTCCAGTCGCTACCTGAACGAGGGGTTCTCCGGCGGCGAGAAGAAGCGGATGGAGATCCTGCAGCTGGCGCTCCAGAAGCACGAGCTGGCGATCCTCGACGAGACCGACTCCGGCCTGGACATCGACGCCCTGCGCGTGGTGGCCAACGGCGTCAACTCGGTTGCCGGGCCGGCGCTGGGCGTGCTGATCATCACCCACTATCAGCGGATCCTGCACCTGGTCCAGCCGAGCCACGTGCACGTCATGTATCGCGGCCGGATCGTCAAGGAGGGCGGGCCGGAGCTCGTCGATGAGCTCGAGGCCAAGGGCTACGGCTGGATTACCGATGAGATCGACAAGGCCGCGGCGTGATGAGCGTTTCCGCCGACGCCCTGCACGAGGTAGCCGCGGAGTTTCCGGTCCTGCGCCGGGAGATCGACGGCTACCCGATCACCTATCTCGACTCGGCGGCGACCTCCCAGACGCCGCAGCCGGTGATCGACGCGATGACGCGGTACTACACCGAGTCGCGAGCGTCGATCCACCGAGGTGTGTATCCGCTGGCCGTGGAGGCAACCGATCTCTACGAAGGGGCGCGGCGGCGGATTGCCGATTGGCTTGGCTCGACGCCGGAGGAGACCGTGTTCACCGCGAACGCCACCGCGGCGATCAACCTGGTGGCGTACACCTGGGGCCGCCAGAATGTCGGCCGCGGCGACCTGGTGGTGCTGACCGAGATGGAGCACCACTCGAACATCGTCCCCTGGCAGATCCTCTGCCAGGACCGCGAGGCCGAGCTGGCCTACGTTCCCGTGCTCGACGACGGGCAGCTGGACCTGGAGGCGCTCGACGCGCTGCTGGTCCGCGGGCCCAAGCTGATCGCGCTGGCACACGTCTCCAACGTGCTCGGGACGATCAACCCGATCTCGGAGGTGGTCCGGCGCGCACACGCGGTGGGTTCCGTCGTGCTCGTCGACGGCACGCAGGCCGTTCCGCAGATGCCGGTCGATCTGCCGGCTCTGGACGCCGACTTCTATGCCTGGACCGCTCACAAGGCGTATGGGCCGACGGGCATCGGCGTGCTCCACGGACGTCGGGAGCTGCTCGAGGAGATGCCCCCGTTCATCGGCGGAGGTCACATGATCCGCACGGTGGCGGCGAACGAGTCGACCTGGACCGACCTGCCGTGGAAGTTCGAGGCCGGGACGTCCCAGATCGCCGAGGCGATCGGCCTCGGTGCCGCGGTCGACTGGATCCAGGGCTTGGGCATCGACGCGATCCGTGCACACGAGTCATCGCTGGTGGCCGAGACGCTCGAGCGCCTGAGCGCCGAGGTCCCCGGGCTGGTGCTCCATGGTCCTCCATCGGCGTCTGACCGCGGCGCCCTCGTGTCGTTCACGCTTGAGGGTGCTCACCCACACGACATCGGCGAGATCCTCGGGCGGCGTGGCGTGTGTGTGCGTGCCGGCCACCATTGCGCCCAGCCGCTGATGCGTCGCCTTGGGGCGAGCGCCACCACGCGCGCCTCCTTCGCGGTGCATAACAGCACCGGTGACATCGACCGGCTGCTCTCGGGGCTGGCCGAGGTGCGACGGGTGCTGCAGCTGTAGTCCGCTGCGACGCCGCTAACGTAGATCCCATGGACGATCTGTACCGCGAGAACATCCTCGATCACTACAAGCATCCGCACAACTTCACGCCTCCGGCGGCGGAGCTGGGCCGGGTCGATCTGCAGTTCCACGATCTCAATCCGCTGTGTGGGGACGAGCTCACAGTGGCGCTGGCGGTGGATGACGAAGGCAGGATCGAGGACATCCGCTTCTCCGGGCATGGCTGCGCGATCTCCCAGGCGGCGGCGTCGATGGCCTCCGATGAGGTCAAGGGGATGCGGATCGATGACGTGCTCACGCTCGATCGCTCGTTCGTGCTGGACCTGCTGGGAATTGACATCTCCGCCACGCGGATGAAGTGCGCGCTGCTGTCGCTGAAGGTGATCAAGGGAGCCTCGCTCGGCCACGCGGTCGAATGGGAACCCGTCGACGCCTGAACGCGATTAGTTTTCCCTCGGTGCCCGGTCTATTTGACCAGCGCAAACAACCGAGGAGACGAGCGGATGGGCGATGTAGTGGTGACGGAATTCATCTCGCTGGACGGTGTGATCGAGGATCCCGGCGGAGCCGAGGGCTTCAAGCACGGAGGCTGGTCGTTCAAGTTCGATCGCGGACCCGAGGGTGACAAGTTCAAGGCGGATGAGCTGGAGGCAGCCGACGCGCAGCTGCTCGGGCGCGTCACCTACGAGGGCTTCGCGGCCGCCTGGCCGAACATGACCGGCGACAAGTTCGGCCAGAAGATGAACTCCATGCCCAAGTACGTGGTCTCGACCACGCTGCAGTCGGCCGACTGGGAGAACTCGACCGTCCTGAGCGGTGACCTCGCCTCGGAGATCGCGACGTTAAAGGACCGCCATGCGGGCGACATCCTGATCGCCGGCAGTGCGGCGCTGGCGCACTCGCTGACCGCGCTGGGGCTGATCGACGAGTACCGGCTGATGACATTCCCGGTCGTCCTCGGCGGGGGCAAGCGCCTGTTCGCCGATGACGGCGAGCTGCGCAATCTGAAGCTGGTCGAGTCCAAGCCGGCCGGAGACTCGCTCATCCTCCGCTACCGCCTGGCCTAGACCTCCAGCACCGCGCGCGGGGCCAGCGCGCGGTCGGATGGTTGCAATTTCCGTCAAACGAGAATGTCCAGCGGTGTGAAGGTCCTGCGGACCATCTTCGTGCTCACCGGCGAGGCGGCGGGAACGCTAGCGGGGCCGGCAATCGCGCTGTCGTTCGCCTCCGCGGCGGTCGCCTGCGCGCTGGCCGGGCTCTGCTACGCGGAGTTCGCCTCCGTCGTTCCGGTCGCCGGCTCCGCCTACACGTTCTCCTACGCCAGCCTCGGTGAGCTCGTGGCTTGGATCATCGGCTGGGACCTGATGCTCGAGCTCGCGCTCGGCGCGGCCACAGTCGCCTCGGGCTGGTCGCAGTACTTCAAGGTCGTCCTCACCTCCTCGCCGTGGCACGCCCACCCGCCGGCGTGGATCTTCGCCGACGGCCACAACCTTGTCGCGGCGGTCGTGGTGCTGGTGATCGCCGGCGTGCTGTGCCTCGGCATGCGCACTTCGAGCGCGGTCACCGGGGTGATCGTGGTGATCAAGGTGGCGATTGTGCTGCTGGTCATCATCGCCGGACTCTCGTACGTCAAGTCCCGCAACTATCACCCGTTCATCCCGCCGTCGGGCTCCAAGCCGGCTCCGGGTGGAAGCTCGACCACGACGCTGGCCCAGGACCTGGGGATATCGCCCGGGGCGTTCGGCGTGGGCGGCATCTTCGCCGGCGCAGCGCTGGTGTTCTTCGCCTTCATCGGTTTCGACGTCGTCGCCACCAGCGCCGAGGAGACGAAGCGCCCGCAGCGTGATATCCCGATCGGGATCTTCGCCTCGCTGACGATCTGCACGATTCTCTACATCGCCGTCGCGCTGGTGGTGACGGGGATGGTCAAGTACAACCACATCAACGTCATGGCGCCGCTGTCCACCGCGTTCACGTCGGTGCACGAGACCACGATCGCCACGATCATCGCCTACGGGGCGCTGGCGGGCCTCACCTCGGTCGTCCTGGTGCTGCTGCTGGGTCAGAGCCGCGTATTCTTCGCCATGAGCCGCGATCGGCTGCTCCCGCCGGCGTTCTCGGCCGTCTCCGAGCGCTTCGGGACGCCCTATCGCACGACGCTCGTCACCGGCGTGGCGGTTGCCGCGCTGACCTTCTTCTTCCCGCTGAAGACGCTGGCGGAGCTGGTCAACATCGGGACGCTGTTCGCGTTCGTGCTGGTGTCGATCGGGGTGATCGTCCTGCGTCGCACCCGGCCGGACCTCGAGCGCCCCTTCCGTACGCCACTCGTTCCGGTCGTTCCGATCCTGTCGGTGCTGGCGTCGCTCTGGCTGATGCTGAACCTGGCCGGCGCGACCTGGGCGCGCTTCGCGATCTGGATGCTGGTCGGGTTCGTCGTGTACTTCGGCTACTCGCAGCGGCGCAGTCGCTTGGCCGGCGGAGGCGAGGGCGGGCCCGAGCAAGCCGGCCCGCGCGGATCGACAGGGGGGCGTATGCCGAGCACCGGCGCGAGCCCCGGCTAGGCACCGCCCGCGGCTGGGCCGGCCACCCTCCCAACCCGGGGCCTGGTCGAGAAAACGAACCATCTCTGCGCTTTCTCGATTACGCCCCGAAGCCTTGGGACGACACCCCCAGCCGCTATGATCCGTGATGCAAATCCGATCAATCCGCTAGGACATAGAATCGCGTGCCCCAGATCATCGAAGTTTGTCCCACAAACGAGCTTTCACCCGGCGAGATGCGCCTGGTGGAGTGGGAAGACCTGGAGATCGGCGTGTTCAACTGCGCCGGCACCGTGTACGCGATTGAGGACCGTTGCTCACATGACAACGGCACGCTGGTCGAAGGTGTGCTGGACCAGGAGGCATGCATGATCGAGTGCCCCCGGCATGGCTCCTTATTCGACCTGAAGACCGGCAAGCCCGCGACCCTGCCCGCCTACGTTCCGGTGGACACCTTTCCGGTGATCATCGAAGACGAGACGATCAAGCTGGAGGTGGAGTAATGGCTACTCCCGAAATTCTGAATCCTGAGACCCCCGTCCTGAGCGACAACGACAAGCTCAGGGGAATCAACTCCGACTACACCGAGCGCTACGGCTTTCACGACGCCGAGAACTATCTCTACAAGGCACCCAAGGGCCTGACCCGGGAGCTGGTGGCGAAGATCTCCGAGTTCAAGTCCGAGCCCCAGTGGATGCGGGACTTTCGTCTCAAGGCGCTTGACCACTTCCTCGCCCGGCCGATGCCCACTTGGGGGTCGCCGATGTTGGCCGACGTCGACTTCGACGACATCCATTACTTCGTGCGCGCGTCCGAGCGCGCCGAGCGCTCCTGGGACGACGTGCCCGAGGACGTCAAGAAGACGTTCGACCGGCTGGGAATCCCCGAGGCTGAGCGCAAATTCCTGTCCGGCGTCGGGGCCCAGTACGAGTCTGAAGTCGTATATCACCAGGTCAACGCGGACCTAGAGAAGCAGGGCGTGATCTTCCTCGACATGGATTCGGCCCTGCGGGAGCACGAGGACATCGTGCGCGAATACTTCGCCACGATCATCCCCGCCAACGACAACAAGCTGGCGTCACTGAACTCGGCGGTGTGGTCAGGCGGATCGTTCGTCTACGTCCCGCCGGGAGTCCACGTTGAGATGCCGCTGCAGGCCTACTTCCGAATCAACACCGAGTCGATGGGCCAGTTCGAGCGGACGCTGATCATCGCCGACGAAGGCTCGTATGTGCACTACGTCGAGGGCTGCACGGCGCCGACCTACAGCTCTTCCTCGCTGCACTCGGCGGTCGTCGAGCTGATCGCCAAGCCGGGAGCGCGGATCCGCTACACGACGGTGCAGAACTGGTCGACCAACGTGTTCAACCTAGTGACCAAGCGCGTGGTGGCCGAGACCGACGCAACGGTCGAGTGGGTCGACTGCAATCTCGGCTCGAAGCTGACGATGAAGTACCCGAGCGTGTACCTGATGGGTGAGCGCGCCCACGGGGAGATCCTCTCGATCGCGTTTGCCGGCAAGGACCAGCACCAGGACGCGGGCGGCAAGATCATCCACGCCGCGCCGAATACGACCTCGAACATCTTCGCCAAGTCGATCTCCAAGGACGGCGGCCGCGGCTCCTACCGCGGTCTGCTGGAGATTGCCAAGGGAGCGCACGGTTCCCGTTCGAAGGTCGTCTGCGACGCGCTGCTGCTCGACGAGCACTCGCGTTCTGACACCTACCCGACGATCCCGATCGGTGAGGACGACGTCAACGTCGGCCACGAGGCCACGGTCTCGAAGGTGGGTGACGACCAGCTCTTCTACCTGATGTCGCACGGCATCTCGGAGGAGGAGGCCGGCAAGCTGATCGTCAACGGCTTCATCGAGCCGATCACCAAGGAGCTGCCGATGGAGTACGCGGTGGAGATGAACCGGCTGATTGAGTTGCAGATGGAGGGTTCGATTGGCTAGCGGAGCTCCTGGCGCGGTCGCCCAACCAGACTTCCTGGCAACGCGTCGCGAGCGCGCCGCCGCCCTGAGCGAGACGCTCGACGTTCCGCGGTTCAAGGGCAAGCCCGGCTGGGAGTTCACTGACATCTCAGGGCTCGACCTCGGCGCGCTGACGCCGGCGCCGTCATCCACCAACGGAGCTTCGACGACGCCGATGTTCGAGCCGGGGGCAACGATCGAGTTGCGCCAGGTGGACGGCGGCGCGGTGGAGTTCAGCGGCGAGCTGCCAGAGGGCGTGGTCGTCGCGGCGCTCGATGAAGCCGCTCGGCAGTACCCGGAGCTGGTGGAGCGTCATCTCGGCTCGCTCGTCTCCGACCAGGACCTGTTCGTCGCGCGCAATGAGGCCGGGTTCCGGGGCGGTGCTTTCGTGTATGTCCCCAGCGGGGTAACGCTCGAGCAGCCGATCCTGCTAACCGCGATCCAGGCCGCGTCCGGCACCGAGCTGGCCCGGCGCACGCTGATCGTCCTCGAGGACGGGGCGCAGGCCGAGGTCTGGGAGCAGTATCTGTCGAGCAGCGAGGATGTCGAAGGTGTGTTCAACACCGTCGTCGAACTCGTGGTCGGCGATAACGCAAGCTTGCGCTTCGTCTGCGGGCAGTCGCTCTCTGAGCGCAGCTGGATCTTCGGTGCCCAGCGTGCCGAGGTGGGCCGCGACGGTCGCCTCGACTGGGTGGCGCTGGGCTTCGGCTCGGCCCGCGGGCGCGTCCGGATGGACACCCGGCTGGGTGGGCAGGGCGCAGACGCCCGCGTCACCGGCGCCTACGCCACTCACGGCCGCCAGCACATCGATTTCGACACCACGCAGGAGCACGCCGCTCCGAACACGACGTCCGACCTGGCCTTCCGCGGTGTGCTGCAGGGCCGCTCGTCGGCCGTCTGGAAGGGCAACATCATCGTCGACCCGGGCGCGCAGAAGACGGATGCCTTTCAGGAGTCTCGCAACCTGCTGCTGTCAAAGCGGGCGCACGCTGACGCGATCCCCGGGCTCGAGATCCAGGCCAACGATGTCCGCTGCACTCATGCCGCGGCCGTGGCCCAGGTCGATCCCGAGCAGCTGTTTTACCTGCGCACGCGCGGCCTCCCCGAGGACCTCGCCAAGCGCCTGGTGATCGAGGGATTTCTGTCGGCGCTGGTGGAGCGCTTCGAGCAGGGGTCGGTCCGCGATGTGCTGGCCGACACGATCGAGCGTCGCCTCGGGCTGATCCTCGACTCATAGCCTCGACCGCGCCGACCGCGCTGGCCAGGGCTGGTCCGCACACACGAGAGAATGACGGGCCGTACGATTGCGCCCATGGCACGTGTGGCTCCCATGATTGCCCTCGGGTACGGCAAGTACGTACGCGCGGACCGGGTCTATGCGCTGGTTCCGCTGGAGGGACCGGACCGCGGCGACGGGCGGCGGACGGTCGTTCACGTGGAGGGGATCGAGCAGCCGCTGATCGGCTCTCGCTCGGAGGCGGCGATCGCTCACGACCTGGCCATCGCCCTCGGTCAGGAGTTGCCCTCGGCGCGCCGGCAGGGGGCCGCCCCCGGGCAGGAGCCGCTGTTCTGAGACAGGTCGTCCTCCTGCGCGGGATCAATCTCGGGGCACGCAACCGCGTTGCCATGCCCGCGCTGCGCGAACAACTGTCCGAGGCTGGGTTCACCGGCGCCCGGACCTATCTGAGCAGCGGGAACGTGGTGCTGGACAGCGAGGCCGCGCCCGAAGTGTTGGCGCGGGAGGTCGAGCGCCTGATCACGGGTCGGTTCGGGCTCGACATCGACGTGGTCGTGCGCTCGCGTGACGAGCTGGCGGCCGTGGTCAAGCTCAATCCTCTGGGCGCCGTCGCGGTCGACCCCAAGCGCTACCAGGTGAGTTTCATGTCGGCGGAGCTGGACGCTGGGATCGTGGCCGAATTCGAGGCGCTCGCCACGGAGTCCGAGCAGATCGTCGCGATCGGGCGCGAGCTCTACGCCTGGCACCCCGATGGCGTCGCCCGGTCCAAGCTCTGTGCCCGGCTGGCCGGCCGGAAGCTCGGCGTCACCGTGACGGCGAGGAACTGGACGACGGTGACGAGTTTGGTCACGATGGCGGACGGTTGATGCACAGCTACGTAATCGCCGACGTGTTCACGGACACGCCGCTCGAGGGAAATCAGGTCGCGGTGTTCCTCGACGCCGCGGGACTCAGTGATGCGCAGATGCAGAGGACGGCACGGGAGATGAACCTGTCGGAGACGGTGTTCGTGCTCAGCCGCACCGGGGCCGACGCTGAGATCCGCATCTTCACGCCCGCGACCGAGCTTCCGTTCGCGGGCCATCCGATTCTGGGTAGCGCCTTCGTCCTCGGGGCCGAGCGCGACGAGGACGTTGTGCGGCTTCGGGTACCCGCGGGCAACGTGCCGGTCACCCTAACGCGGGAAGGCAAGCGGATCGTGTTCGGCGAGATGGAGCAGCCGATCCCGACCTGGGCGGCGTTTGGCGGCGAACGGGAGCTGTTCGCGGCCCTTGGCGTCGCAGGCGCCCAGTTGCCACTCGATGTCTACGACAACGGCCCGACCCACCTTTGCGTCGCCCTGCGCGACGAGGATGCGGTGGCCGAGCTCCACCCTGACCTCGGTGCGCTCGCTGCGCTCGGGCCGCTGAACGTGAGCTGCTTCGCCGGCGCGGGACACCGGTTCAAGACGAGGATGTTCGCGCCGGGGATCGGCGTAGCCGAGGACCCGGCGACCGGCTCAGCGGCGGGTCCGCTGGCGGTCCACCTCGCACGCCACGGGCGGATCGAGTTCGGAGCGGACATCGAGATTCGCCAGGGCGCCGAGATCCAGCGGCCGTCGGTGCTGCACGCCCGGGTCGACGGTTCGCCGGAGCAGATCGAACGCGTGGCGGTCGGCGGCGCGGCCGTGGTCGTAGCCCGCGGGGAGTACCGGCTGAGCTAACGCTACACAGCTCTCGCGCACCTGAGATTATTCCGGCCATGGAGCTCACCCCTCGCCAGCATCGTGCCCTGGAGGACATCTGCGACGCGTTCTGCCCCTCAGGTAACGGTGCGCCGACCGCGCGAGAGCTCGGGGTGGCGGACGCGCTCCTGTCGGCCATCGCGCTGAACCCGCGGGAGTCTGAGCGCAAGCAGCTGGCCACCCTGCTCTCGCTCTGGGATACCAGGGCGCTCGGCGCGGTTGGTGGTGCCGGACTCAGGCGTTTCAGCACGCTGTCACAGCAGGAGCAGGAGCGTGTGCTGCTGGCCTGGGGAGACTCCCGCGCGCCGCAGCGACGGGCGGTATTCCAGGCGCTGCGCAAGGGGGCGCTGATGTTCTATTACATGGTTCCCGGCGCGCGTGGGGGACGAAATCCTGCCTGGGATGCGATCGGCTACGACGGGCCGCTCGGCAAGCTCGACGGCGCGCCCCCGAAGGCGCTCACGATGACCCCGGTGGAGCGCGACGAGCGGCTCGAATGTGACGTCGTGATCGTCGGCTCGGGAGCCGGTGGCGGTGCGGCGGCGGGCGTGCTCGCGGCGGCGGGGCTCGACGTGATCGTGGTTGAGTCTGGTGACTACTACGACGATCAGGACTTCGACGGCTCAGAGATGGCGGCGCTGTCCAGCTATTACATGGGCGCGCCGAACGCGAGTCATGACCAGAGCGTCGCGCTGCTCGCCGGTTCCTGTCTGGGCGGCGGCACTGTGGTCAACTACACCACCTCGTTCCGGACCCCCGATGAGGTTCGCAGCGAGTGGGCGGCCACGGGCGTACCGGCGTTCACCTCGGAGGACTACACCCAAAGTCTCGACGCCGTATGCGATCGCCTGGGAGTCAATCAGGAGCACAACGATCCATCCACGCGCGAGCAGAAGCTGCAGGAGGGCTGCGTCAACCTGGGCTGGCATGTCGACGCGATGCCCCGCAGCGTCCGCCGTTGCGCGCAGGGCAAGGAGTGCGGCTACTGCGGCCTCGGCTGCCGGGTTGGGGCCAAGCAATCCGTGGTCAAGACGTGGCTCGCCGACGCTCACACGGCCGGCACGCGGATGATCGTCCGGACCAGGGTGGAGCGCGTCCTGATCGACGGCGGGGCCGCCCGCGGGATCGTCGGCCGGACCGTGGAAGGTCACCACGTCACGATCCGCTCCAGGGCCGTGATCGCAGCCTGTGGCGCCATCCACACGCCGGCGCTCCTCAAGCGCTCGGGACTCCAGAACCCGAACGTCGGCAAGCACTTGAAGCTTCATCCGGCGACCGCCGTGTTCGGCGTCTTCGACGAGGAGCTGAAGACGTGGGAGGGCGTGATGCAGGCGCTCTACTCAGACCAGCACCGGGATCTGCACGATGGCTACGGCCTGAAGTACGAGACGGCGGCCAATCATCCCCACCTGTTCCTGGCCTTCAGCCCGTGGCGCGGGGCAAAGGAGCACTTTTCACTGATGGAGGGACTGTCGAGCACCGTCCCGATCGGAGTGCTGCTGCGCGACCGCGACGGCGGTGAAGTCCGCGTCGGACGTGATGGCGAGCCCGTGGTCCGCTACAAGCTCTCGCCGTTCGACACCGGACACGTGCGCACCGGGATCGACGGGGCGGCGCAGATCCTCGAGGCCGCCGGCGCCCGGCGCATCTTCAGCTCGCAGTCCAAGTGGGTTTCCTATGAGCCCGGAGGATCGGGTCGTCGTGAGCGATTCATGGCCGAGGCCGATGCGGCCGGTTACGGCGCCGGCCAACTCTCGATGGGCTCCTTCCACATCATGGGCTCGGCCCGGATGGGCGGGTCCCCCGCGACCTCGGCCTGCGACCCCAGCGGCCAGACCTGGGACGTTCGAGACCTGTACGTGTTCGACGGATCAGCCTTTCCCAGCGCGTCCGGCGTGAACCCGCAGATCTCGATTCAGGCGATCGCCCACATGGGGGCTCGCCGGCTGGCCGCAAGCTTGAGCTGAGCTCGGCGACAGCTGCGTCGCGCGCCCTTGCCCGCACGGGTGGGCGGTGGAATACTGAATTCGACCCCTACCCGCATCACCTGCCGGAGGTGTGCTCATGTCAGAGCCGGCCCATGTTCTCGTCGTCGCGCATCAGACCGCCGCGACGCCCGACCTCCTCGATGCGGTCCGGGCGCGAGCACGTCAGGGCGACGCCGCTTTCCACCTCGTCGTGCCCCGTCAGGCCCACGGGATGCACAGGGTCGTGGATCCTCAGGACGCCGGCGAGGACGAGGCCCAGCAGGTGCTCGACGTGGCTCTGCCCAAGCTCTCCGAGGCGGCCGGGAGCCGCGTCACCGGGAACCTCGGCGACTCCGAGCCGCTGATGGCGATCCACGACGCGATCAACCTGGGTGGCCACGACGAGATCATCATCTCGACACTGCCGCTTGGCATGTCTCGTTGGCTGAAGCTCGACCTGATCAGCAAGGCACGCGCGCTCGGGCTCCCGGTGACCCACGTGCAGGCCAGGAGCGTGGAGAGCGAGGCGGGCGCCCAGCTGTAGGTCCTGGTCACGAGCGGCGGGCCCGGGGTATAGGCTGCGCGGCCGTGAAGCTCGCAACCTTCCAGGCCCCGGGCGAAGACGCCCCGCTGGCCGGCGTCGTCGTCGACGATCGCGTGTGTGCGTTCGCGGAGGCCGTGACGGTGGCGGAGATGCTGGCGCAGGATGACGAGCCGGCGGTCGGCGACCGGTCGTGGCCGCTGTCCGAGGTTGAGCTGCTGGCACCAATCCCGGCGCCGGGGACGATCTACGCAATCGGGCTGAACTACGCGGCACACGTGGCTGAGACGGGCGCCCAGCGGCCAGACGCCCCGTTGGTGTTCGTAAAGGTACGGGCTTCGGTCGCCCCTCCGGGAGGCCCGATCCGCTGCCCAGACGTTGTGCGCCGGCTCGATTACGAAGGCGAGCTGACGATCGTGATGGGATCGGACGGCCGGATCGGTGGCTACTGCATCGCCGATGACGTAACGGGGCGTGACCTGCAGGGCCGTGAGCCGCAGTGGACGCGCGCCAAGGGCGCCGACACGTTCTGCCCCTTCGGCCCGTGGGTCACCACGGTGGATGAGGTCGAGAAGCCGGAGGATCTGAGCCTGCGCACGTGGGTCAACGGTGAGCTCCGCCAGGACAGCCGTACGTCGGATCTGATCTTCGGCTGCGAGGAGCTGGTCCGTTTCATCGGCGAGACGTGCACCCTCGTCCCCGGCGACCTGATTCTGACCGGCACGCCGAGTGGTGTCGGCATGGGCATGGACCCGCCGCAGTTCCTGGAGCCCGGCGACGTGGTGCGGATCGAGATCGAGCAGTTGGGCTCGATCGAGCACGAGGTTCTCACACCGAGTTAAAAGGTCGCGGGCCGGGGGTAGGACGCGGGCGAGATATCGGCGAGGAGGGGAGGCTGTCGTGCTGACACTGCACCCGACCGTGCTGGACTACGGGATCCTGGCGGTCTACTTCATGGTCGTGCTCGGGATCGGCCTCGTGGCCCGGCTGACCATCAAGACCGACATCGATTTCTTCCTCTCCGGGCGCTCGCTCCCGGCCTGGATCACCGGTCTGGCGTTCGTCGCCGCGAACCTCGGCGCGCTTGAGATCCTGGGCATGGCCGCCAACGGCGCGCAGTACGGAGTGGCCACCCTCCACTTCTACTGGGTCGGCGCCGTACCGGCGATGGTGTTCCTGGGCATCGTGATGATGCCCTTCTACTACGGGGCGAAGGTTCGCAGCGTCCCTGAGTACCTGCGGCTTCGCTTCGGCAACTTCGCGCACGCCTGGAATGCCGGCAGCTTTGCCGTGGCGACGGTGCTGATCTCCGGGGTAAACCTGTTTGCGCTTGCCCTGGTGCTGCACCTGATGCTGGGCTGGACCATCCCCATCTCCATCTTCATCGCCGCCGCGATCGTGCTCGTCTACATCACCCTGGGCGGGCTGACCTCGGCGATCTACAACGAGGTGCTGCAGTTCTTCATCATCGTCGCGAGCCTGGTGCCGCTGGTGATCGTCTCGCTGCACGCGATGGGCGGCATCGCTGGTTTGGATCGGCGCGTCCGGCACACGATGCTGGGCGATGCCGGCCTGCACGCCTGGCGGGGTCTGGCCATCGGCCACGTCACCAATCCGATCGGCGGCAACTGGCTGGTGATGGTGATGGGCCTCGGGTTCGTGCTCTCGTTCGGCTACTGGACGACCAATTTCGCCGAGGTGCAGCGCGCGCTGTCGGCCAAGAACCTCTCGGCCGCCCGCCGCACGCCGCTGATCGGGGCCTACCCAAAGATCTTCATCCCCGCGCTGACGATCATCCCGGGCCTGGTCGCATTGGTGGCGATCAAGGGCCTGGGCGGCACCTCGCCCGACCTCCAGTCCAACTCGGCGATCCCGCTGCTGATGGGCAAGTACTTCCCGGAGGGGATGCTCGGCGTCGCCGTGGCCGGCCTGATGGCTGCGTTCATGGCCGGTGTGGCGGCCAACGTGACCGCGTTCAACACGGTGGTCACCTACGACCTGTGGCAGGCGTACGTGCGCAAGGACCGCGACCCTGCCTACTACGTGAGGGTGGGCCGAATCGCCACCTTCGGGGGCCTGCTGATCTCGATTGCCACCGCATTCATCGCCAAGGGCAACTCGAACATCATGAACTACGTCCAGGACCTGTTCTCGATCTTCAACGCCCCGCTGTTCGCCACCTTCATCATCGCCATGTTCTGGAAGCGGGCCACCTGGCTGGGGGGCGCGCTCAGCATGATCGCGGGCTCGATCACCGCCGAGGCTGTGCACCTGCTCGTGTCCAACAAGGTGATCACCATCAGCTCCAAGCTGGCGGTGACGTGGTGGCAGGCGATCGCCGCGTTCGCGGTTGACGCGATCGTGCTCGTAGTGTTCTCGCTGCTGACCAAGCCCAAGCCCGACGAGGAGATCCAAGCGCTGGTGTGGTCGCTGCGAAAGCCCGATCAGAAGTCCGACAGCGTGATCGGCGACGACACCTGGTATCGCTCGCCGGTGATCCTGGGCGCTGGGGCGATCGTCCTGATCGTCATCCTCAACATCATCTTCATCTAGGAGCGTCGCGATGGCAGATCCAGAGAGAGACCAACCGTTCCGCGGCCCGATGACGGCCTCGGTGGGCGAGACCGATATCGACGAGGCCGCGGCCGCCCGCGCCGCCAACCGGTTCGACATCCGCCGCATCATCGGCGGCCTGTTCGTGCTCTACGGTGTGGTCCTGGTGATCGTTGGCATCGTCGGCAGCCACACCGTCAAGCACAAGGCTGCCGGCATCAACATCGACCTGTGGACCGGCCTCGCGATGCTGATCTTCGGCGCGTTCATGATCGCCTGGGCGCTGCTGCGCCCCGTGGTACCGGAGCCGCCGGAAACGCGCGGCGAGGGCTCGGAACGCCTGCGTCGCGCACCCGCGACGTAGGGCCGGCCGACGAGCTAGTGCGTGTGGATCACGCGGTCGATGAGCCCGTACTCCTCTGCCTCATCGGGCTTGAAGAAGCGGTCGCGTTCCATGTCGGTATGGACCTGCTCGAGGGGCTGACCGGTGTGATGCGCATAGATCTCGTCGATCCGCCCCCGGAGGTTGAGGATCTCACGCGCGTGGATCTCGATGTCGGTTGATTGGCCCTCGAAGCCCGCTGAGGGCTGATGAATCAGGATCCGGCTGTTGGGGAGCGAGAAACGCTTGCCCTTGGCACCGCCGGCCAGCAGCAGCGAACCCATTGACATGGCGATCCCGACGCAGATCGTCTGCACGTCGGGCTTGATGAACTGCATCGTGTCGTAGACGGCCAGGCCGGAGTAGATCGAACCACCCGGGCTGTTGACGTACATCGAGATGTCCTTGTCCGGATCCTGAGACTCGAGGTGGAGCAGCTGCGCGACCACGAGATTCGCGATCGTGTCGTCGATCGGGGAGCCCAGGAAAATGATGCGCTCGTTGAGAAGTCGGCTGTAGATGTCGAACTCGCGCTCGCCGCGCGCGGTCCGTTCAATCACCATGGGGATGAGGGGCATGTCTCTAACCCTAGTGGGTCGCGCCGGAACGCCGCGCCCCACTGGCTTGAGTCAGACTCGAAGCATGTTCCGCTTCGGTCTGGGCGCGAATCGTTCCCTGCGCCTGTTCGAGGAAGGCGACGCCGAGACCCTGTACGCGCTGATCGAGGCCAACCGCGTGCACCTCGCGAAGTGGCTGCCGTGGGCCGAGCACCAGACGCTCGATGGCACGCGGGCGTTCATCCGCATGAGCCGCAAGCAGATCGCGGACAACGACGGCTTTCAGGCTGCCGTGCTCGAGGGCGAACGCATCATCGGCTCGATTGGTTTTCACCGCGTCGACTGGTTGCACCGCAGCACCGGGATCGGGTACTGGCTGGCGGCGGACGCCCTGCGCGAGGGCACGATGACGCTGGCCGTCAGCGCGCTGCTCGACTTCGCGTTCGAGGCCTGGCGGTTGAATCGGGTCGAGATCCAGGCCGCCGTGGGGAACGGCCGAAGCCGCGCGATTCCGGAAAGGCTCGGGTTCCGGGAGGAGGGCACGCTGCGCCAGGCCGAGTTCGTCGGCGGCCGCTTCCTCGACCACGTTGTCTATTCGATGCTGGCCGAAGAGTGGGGAAGCAGGACCGCGGTTCCCTCGAAGGCGCCGGCACGCAGATCCGACAGCGCGTCCTCGGCCCGGTCCATCGAGTAGGTGGTAACCGTGGTGCGTACCGGGATCCGCGCCGCGAGCGCGAGAAATTCCTCGCCGTCTCGCCGGGTGAGGTTCGCGACTGAGCGGATCGAGCGTTCGCCCCACAGATCGGCATACGGGAACGAGGGGATGTCACTCATGTGGATGCCGGCGCACACCACGGCTCCGCCGGGAGCGAGAACCTTGAGCGCCTGGGGCACGAGCGCACCGGCGGGAGCGAAGATGACCGCCGCGTCAAGGGGCTGGGGCGGCAGGTCTTCGCTGGCTCCGGCCCAGACCGCGCCCAGCTCCCGCGCGAACGCCTGGGCGCGCGCATCTCCGCGCCGGGTGAACGCGTACACCTCCCGGCCTTCGTGCACCGCCACCTGGCAGATCATGTGTGCGGCGGAGCCAAAGCCGTAGAGCCCCAGCCGCGGCGCGTTGCCGGCCAGCTTCAGCGCCCGGTAGCCGATCAGTCCCCCGCACAGCAGCGGCGCGGCCTGAACGTCCGAGATGCCGTCGGGCAGCGGCAGACAGAAGCGCTCGTCGGCCACGGTCAGCTCGGCGAAGCCTCCGTCCATGTCGCGGCCGGTGAATCGCGCGTGCTCGCACAGGTTCTCCCGGTCCGAGCGGCAATAGCGGCATGAGCCGTCGGTCGATCCGAGCCACGGGACACCGACGCGACGGCCGTCGGAGGTGCGCCCGACGATCTGGTGCCCGAGCACGACGGGCAGCCTGGTGGCTTCGATCTCGCCGTCGCGCAGATGCAGATCGGTCCGGCACACCGCGCAGGCACTGACCCGCAGCAGCAGCTCGCCCGGACCCGGCTGCGGGTCCGGGAGCTCGGTGGCTCGCAGCGGCGCTCCGGGCTGGTCGAGAACGACGGCACGCACGAAAGTGGATGATGATCGTTACCCCAGGCCGCGCGTCGGGTAGCTGTTGACTGTGAGCGAATCAGACCCTCAGCGTGAGCATCCCGAGGAGGCCCCCGAGGATCATCCCGAGGAGCCGGGTGCCGAGGGGGGATCGGACAGCCCCGCCGCGGACAGCCTTCCCGGCGAGCCGGCGGACGACGATTCCGAGCTGGGCGACACGGATCAGCACTCGGACGCCTGAGCAGGCGTTCTTGCACCCCAACCAGGGGTTTGTCCGCCTCCGGTAGCGTTGCCACCGGCCATGGTCCCGCTGAACGTTCCCAACGTACTCACCGTTGTCCGCATCCTGCTGGTACCGGTCCTGATCGTCGCGCTGCTCGAGAAGACCGGTGGTGGCGACCTGCTGGCCGCGATCGTGTTCGCGATCGCATCGATGACCGATGCGATCGACGGCTATCTCGCCCGCTCGCGCAACTGGGTGACGACGTTCGGAAAGCTGATGGATCCGATCGCCGACAAGCTGCTGATCGTCGCGGCGCTGATCGCGCTGGTGTCGCTGGCGCGGCTCGAAGCCTGGGTGGCGATGGTGATCATTGCGCGTGAATTTGCGGTCACCGTCCTGCGCGTCGCGGCGGGAGCTCAGCAGGGCGTCGTCATCTCCGCAAGCATCTTCGGGAAGCTGAAGACCGCCGTCCAGGTGGCGATGGTGATGGTGCTCATCGCCGTGCACGGCCGGCCGGTGTGGGTGACGGCGCTGGTCTACGTGACCGTGCTGATCACTGTGCTGTCGGGCGCCGACTACTTCTTCGGCGTCTCACGGCGTCGCATCGAGCCAAGCCCGCCGGCTCGTGTGAACCGCTGACGGCTCGCCCGTCGCGTACTCGCGCCGGACCTCGCCCAGCATTCCAAAGCGTTCTGCGACCACGTTGTGCTGGTGGATCGTCTCCAGGTTGACCTGGCGTGCCGACACGAACGCTCGGTCGTCGAGCCCGGGGAAGGCCTCGATCACGCCTCGCACCATCTCCCGTACACAGTCTTCGACGAAGCGCGGGCGGCGATGCGCCTTTTCGACGACCTGGGCTTCGTCGGAGCGTTTCATCATCTCGTAGATCTCTGAGGACATCGACGCCTCGACGATCTCGAGCAGCGTCCCCGCGTCGATGTCGTCATCGCACATCTCGGTGCAGCCGATGTGAAGCGTTCCGAGACCGCGCTGGTTGTGGGTGGCCACCGGAACGGCCTGGAAAATCCGGTCGATCTCCTCGGCGCTGAAACCGCCGGCCTGAAGGCGCTCTCGTGAAGACTGGGCAACCAGCTCCTGGGCGCACGGGCAGGCGGTCATCCCCTGCGCAGTGACGCCGATCAACCGGCGGGTGCCGAGCTCAGTGCAAATGGCCGAGCCGTGCAGCGTGTACATCTCCTGCGTCTGGATGCCGGACACCGGTGCCGGCTTGTGCTCGGGAAATCTCGCCTCGACCGTGACCTCGGCGCGCCTGGCCTGCTGGCGCTCGCGCACGAGCTGCGCGATGCGCTCGGCCAGCGTCTCCGCCTTGAACGTGCACTCGCCGAGCACGACCTGACCGATGGCCTCGTTGACGACCTCCTCAAAGCGCGACATATGCGCGCCCTTCTGTTCGGGGCCGAGGTCGACAACGCACTCGAACCGGGCCGAGAACAGCTGCTCGGTGTCGTGGTGGCGGATCCGGATCACCTTCTCGACCTCGGTCACGCCAACCCGGGACAGGCTGATCTGCACGCTGGGCAGTTGCGCCTGGACGTCGATCGTGGGAAGCGGATGTGCTCGCTGGAGTGTCATCGCTCCAAGAAGGTTAGAGAGCCCGGCGCGTGTGGTGGTTACGCGGGCTCTGGACAAAGACCAGGATTGTGGTATCACTCGGCATGAGGTGGAGAGAGGAGTCGCCCGTGACTGGGTGCGCTCAAAGTTGCGTTTATCCGAGGGAGCTCAGGGGACGTGAGCGATAAAGGGATTGTGCTGTTGACCGATGAGGCTCCGATCGTGGAGCTAGACGAGCTGCGTCCGCTGATCGTGGAAGCTCAGGAGCGAGGGTTCCTGACGTTTGCTCAGATCCAGGCGTGCCTGGAGGAAGTGGACGTCACCAAAGAGCAGGTCCAGGAGCTGCACGCGTACTTGGACGAGCACGGAATTGCGGTGATGGAGTCGGACGGCCGACTGGCCAAGTCCGAGGGCGGCAGCATCGAGGCGAACGCGGCGCAGCGGGAAGAGCCGCAGCCGGACCAGCGCAAGAAGGTCGAGATCGATCTGACCGTCGAGCCCAGCCTCGACTCGCTGCGGTTGTACCTGCGCTCGATCGGCAAGGTGAGTCTGCTCACCGCCGAGCAGGAGGTGACCCTGGCCCGCAGGATCGAGCGCGGTGACATGGCGGCGAAGAAGCAGATGATCGAAGCGAACCTCCGGCTCGTCGTGTCGATCGCCAAGTCGTACCTCGGGCGCGGTCTCACCTTCCTTGACCTGATTCAGGAAGGCTCGATGGGTTTGATCCGCGCGGTGGAGAAGTTCGACTACCGCCGCGGCTACAAGTTCTCGACGTACGCGACGTGGTGGATCCGCCAGGCAGTCACGCGGGCGATCGCCGACAAGGGCCGCACGATCAGGATTCCGGTCCACATGGTCGAGAAGCTCAACAAGGTCATACACGTGGAGCGCCAGCTCGTCCAGCAGCTCGGCCGCGAGCCCACTCCGCATGAGATCGCGACCGAGCTAGACATCACCGTGAGCGAGGTCCGGGACGTCATGCGGATGGCTCAGCAGCCCATCTCACTTGAAAAGCCGATCGGCGAGGAAGAGGAGTCCGAGCTCGGCGACTTCGTCGAGGACCACACCGCCGAGTCGCCCTTCGAGCAGGCGTCCGAGCACTTGCGCCGCGAAAATCTTCGCCGCGCCCTGGCCGCGTTGCCCGAGCGCGAGCGCGAGGTGATCGAGATGCGCTTCGGTCTCAGCGGCGAGCGTCCGTACACGCTCGAGGAGGTCGGCCGCGCGTTCAACGTGACGCGCGAGCGAATCCGCCAGATCGAGAACCACACGCTGAAGAAGCTCGAGGCCCTGCCCGAGGCTCAGCGTCTGCGGGACGCGTCGTAACGAGCGCGCGAGGCGCCCGCGCGCACGCGGCGCGTCAAGCTCTCGCGGGCGACGCGACGCTAGACTCACGCCGCCCCCGGCGGGATTCCCGAGCGGTCAAAGGGGACGGACTGTAAATCCGTTGGCTCAGCCTTCGCAGGTTCGAATCCTGCTCCCGCCATCAGCAGCTTGCGGCTCCGGGCAACCCGGCGTCCCGGCCGCACCTTTATGCTCGGCCCCCGATGGCCTCAGAAGAACTCGCCAGCCGGGATGAGATCGAGGCGGCTGCGCAGAGCGGCACGGAGAGGATTTCCCGTGTCCGCCGCGCTGCAGTCCGGATCGATACGCAGCCCACCCTGCTCTCGGCCGCCAGGAGACTGCGCCGCCGCCTGCCGGGCGACGAGCGCTTCGGGGACCCGCTCTCGACCGCCGGGCTGACTCCGGTGGAGCTGGTCGCCCGGGGGGTATCGGCGCTCCAGCCCGAGCGGGAGAGCTTCGTCCAGGAGCTGGGACTGGCCGGGTTGCAACTCTGGCAGTCGCTCTCCGAGGCCACCGGACGAGGGCGGGGCGAGCTGGAGATGGCGTTGCTGTTCACCGATCTGGTGGGGTTCTCCTCCTGGGCGCTGCAGGCTGGCGATGCGGCGACACTCGAGCTGCTGCGACAGGTGGGCATCGCGGTTGAGACGGCAGTGCTCGCGTGCCGGGGCCGGGTCGTCAAGCGACTCGGCGACGGATTGATGGCCAGCTTCCTCAGCCCGCAGGAAGCGGTGCAGGCGGCGCTCAACGCCCATGATGCGCTGCAGAGCGTCGAGGTTGACGGCTACCGCCCGAGAATGCGGGCGGGAGTCCATTGGGGTCGTCCGCGCAAGCTCGGCGGCGATTACCTCGGCGTCGACGTGAACATTGCCGCCCGTGTCGGCGACGCCGCCAAAGCCGATCAGGTACTGGTGTCCGACCCGGTGCTCGAGCGTCTTGAGACGGAGGGCCTCGAGGTCGGGCGTCGCAAGCGCCTGCGTGCGGAGGGCGCGCCGCGGGACATGCACGTGGCGGCGGTGGAGCGCCGGTAGCCGGTAGTTGCAGGTTTCCGTGCACGCCCTCCCCGCACGGGGAAGGGGCATGTGCTCCGTGTTACCGTGGGGCCGGCCCTGCAGCCATCCAGGGGCAGGAAAAACCCGTCACGCGTCGAGTCCGACGCGAACGCCTCCGCTCAATCATGCGCAGCCTTCTCAGGCCATATTCCCGTGCCGTCTGCGCGCTGCTCCTGGCGGTGGCCATCGGTGGCGCGGCTTTGGTTTCCGCGACCGCGCACGCGGCCAGCACCGGTCAGCTGCAACAGCAGATCAGCGCCGGCCAGAGTCACCTCTCCGGCCTCGCCGGCGCGCTCGGGGCGGCGTCCAACCGCCTGGCGAAGCTGAACGCCGGCATCGCCTCGCTGCAGACTCGGATCAATCGGATCCAAGCCGACCTCGATGCCAAGCGGGCTCAGTTGCTGAGGCTGCGCAGTGAGTTGGACAGCGCCCGCACGCGTCTGGCGCAGCTCCAGGCCTTCGAGGCCCGGGGAGAGCAGGTTCTGTCTCAGCAGCTGGTGAGCTCGTACGAGAACGACCGTCCCGACATCGTCAGCGTGGTGCTCGAGGCGCGCGGCTTCAAGGACCTGCTGGAGCGCTTGACGTTCGCCCAACGCGTCCGTAGCCAGAGCACTCGGATCGTCTACCGGGTCAGAGCTGCGCGCCGGGCCGTCGCCGCCCAGGCCGTGCGGCTCGGTGCCCTCGACGCGCGCCAACAGGCGATCACCACGCAGGTGCTTCTGCAGCGCAACGCCCTCGCGCGGGACCAGATCAGTCTCATTCAGCAGCAGATCTCCGCGGCCCAGAACCGAGACGCCAAGGCGAACGCGCTCGCGGGCGCCCGAGGGCATGTCTCGGCTCTGCAGCGACAGTTGTCGAACCTGCAGGCCGCCCAGGCCGCTGCTGCGGCCGCAGCGGCGAACGCGGCTTCCGGAGCGTCGGGTTCCAGCGGCTCCGGCGGCGCCTCGGTGGGGGCGGGACAGGTCTCGAGCGGAGGCGGATTCACCTTCCCGCTGCCCCGGGGCGGGGCCGTCCCCCCGGGAGGATGGACGCTGGATCAGGGCGTCGACATCGCTGCACCGGGCGGCACGTCGCTGCTCGCTGTGTGCTCCGGCACGATTGTTCTGCACGGGATCGGCGGGTTCGGCCCGGACGCGCCGGTACTCCACTGCGACAGTTCCCTGGCCGGCTACAGCTACGTGTACTACGGTCATGCCGGACCGGCCAATGCGGTGGCCATCGGCACCCATGTCGGCGCCGGTCAGGTGATCAGCGAGGTCGGTCCCGGGATCGTCGGCTTTTCAACCGGGCCGCACCTGGAGATCGGCTTCTCCGACGGCAGCGGAACCCCGGTTGGAGGCGGATCCGCGTCGGTGATGATGTCCCTGCTGCACAGCTCCTACGGGGGGTGATCCGTCGTTCCAGGCCGGCGTCGTGGCTCGTCTAGCCGCGGCGGTAAGAACAGTGGCTGTGGCGGCAGCAGCCAGAGCAGTCGCTCCTCCGGCTCGGGCAGCGGCGGCAACCGCGCCCAGAAGGCAGCGGCCGGCCGCACAGGCGGCAAGAAGTCTGGAAGCTGATCACCTTCGGCAGAGGGGGCGCAGCCAGTCGCCTCGCGCAGCGGACGCGATACGCTGCTCGCGAGCGCCCTCTTAGCTCAGCTGGTAGAGCACTTCCATGGTAAGGAAGGGGTCGTCGGTTCGAGTCCGACAGAGGGCTCTGGGGATTTCCAGGGGTTATGTGTCACGGCCGTAGCCGGGGCATTGGCACGCGGACACAAAACGGACACTTCTGGGGACATGTTTTGCGTCCGAGCGCGCCTGATCAGGGCCTCGGCCGACGTGCGCTCGCCGTCGGCCAGCTCGTCGAAGAGGTGGGCGTAGGTGTCGAGCGTCATCGTCGGGGCGTGTCCGGCTTGGCGGGCTACTTCGACGATGGTGGCGCCTGGGCGATCAGCAGGCTGACGAAGCTGTGGCGTAGGTCGCAGGGGCGGGCGTCGGGAACGTCGGCGGCTCTGGCGGCTTCGGCGAATGTGCGCTTGCGCCAGTTGCGGGCGCGGTCGGCGTTCCACGGCGAGCCGTCGGGTGATGGGAGATGAGATCGGTGCGCGCGGGGCGTGGCGTGGCACGGCTCCATGCCGCGAGGTCCTCGGCCAGGGGCGGGACTAGACGGACGGTGCGGGCGCGGCCGGTCTTGGTGGTCTTGAGCTGACCGAAGGCGACCGAGCGCTCGACGAGCAGCGTCCGCTCGCCGATATCGTGCCAGCGCAGGCCTATGGCCTCCCCTGGGCGCAAGCCGGCGTAGGCGAGGACGGCGACGAGCGTCGCATCGAGCTGGCCGTCCAGGCTGAGGAGATGGGCGCGCATCGCCTCGATCGTGTGCGGCGACAGCGGGCGCACGACCCGGGTGCGTCGCTGGCTCGGCTTGCGGATCCCACGAACGGGGTTGGACTCGAGGCGGCGCCACTCCACCGCGCGCTCAAGGATGCTCTGAAGGAGCGCGAGCGTCTTACGGATCGCGGGGTCGCCGACACCCCCCGTCGCCATTTCAGCCCGTAACTCGCTCACAAGCTCTGGTGTGATCGCCTCCAGACGGACTTCGCCGAGCCGAGGAATGATGTGGACATCAAGCATCGATGCGTAGCTTTCCAGGGTGTGGCGCTGGAGGTTGGGGACCGCGTGCCGTTGCCACCACAGCTTGGCGAATTCCGCGAGCGTCTCACGGCTGTTCTGAATCGGCGCGGTGCCGCCAAGGCGCTTGGCGCGCTTGAGCTCGGCGTCGATTGCTTGTGCGTCGCTCTTGTGCCCGACGACTCGAGAGCGCGCCCGGCCTTGCGCGTCGCGCCAGCGAACGCGCCATACAGTCCCGCCTGCCCGCGGAACCTTCTCGACGCTCACGGGGTTTCTCCGGGTTCAGTTTCGTCCTGGATCAGAGCGCGGAAGGTCCCGGCCGCTGCCCGGCGCATGAGTTTGGGTCGCAAGTCGACGCTGCTGTGCGGGAGATGCCGTCGGCTCGGGGCAATCCAGGACTCGAAGTCTTCCGGTGTGACGCGGAGTCGCGAACGGAGCTTGGCCGCCGGGAGCTCGCCAGCTTCGATGGCGCGTCGAACTGCCTTCTCGGAGAGCTGGCATGCGTTGGCGATCTCCCTGATCGAGAGCAAATGCCACTCGCGAGACGTGTCGCCCACCTGCGTGGGTACGGGGGGGACAGTGGAGCGCTGCACGGGAGCCGGCCCTGCCGTCCAAGTCGTTCGTCGGGTGTTCACTCGCTCTGCTCCTACCTTGCGTCGCTCGACACAGAGCGTATCAGATTCGGTACAGGTACAGCATGCGGCGCAAGATCGATAGACTTCTTGTCATGCGACCGGACACGGTTACGAGCGCGGCGCTGTTGCGCGAGGCGCGGCTGCGCGCGGGTCTCAGCCAGGAGGCGCTTGCGGAGCGGCTCGGGAAGACCCGCCCCCAGATCGCGCGCTGGGAAGCCGGCGCGGCAGCACCGAGCTTTGACACCGTGCTGGAGTTGATCCGTGCGTGCGGATTCGATCTGCCGCTGGAGCTGATCCGACTCGAGTCGCTGGTCGACGAGGACCGCTTGACGACGCTTCACCAGCTCTCGCCCGAGCGCCGCGTCGATCGGATGCTCGACCGGCGTGCGAGCGGAGGAGACTGATGGCAGGGGCAGAGCAGCAGTTTGATCCGCGCGCAATCCTCGCTGCACTCGAGCGCAACCACGCCAACTACGTGCTGATCGGCGGCTTTGCTCGCGTGATCCGCGGCGCCGACGAGATCACCCACGGGGTCGACATCACCCCCTCCTTCGCACCAGACAACCTCGCCCGCCTCGCCGCAGCGCTCACCGAACTCGACTCACGGCGCCACGACGGGCAGCCACTAGCGATCAGCGACGACGGGCTTGCCGAGAGCATCACCGGGCTGTCTACGAGCGCGGGAGTGCTCAACATCGTCTCGTCTCCCGCGGGCGCGCCCGCTGGCTTTGCGGATCTGCGCCGCGCCGCTACCAAAGAGCACCTCGGGCACGGCGTACAACCGCTGGTCGCCTCAGTCGGGGACCTCGCGCGGTTGGCGGCAGCGCTTCACCGCGAGCAGGATGTCGCACGCTTGCCGCAGTTGCGCCGGATCATAGAACTCGAAGCGGACCGGCAGGTCACGATCACTCCGCCCCGCCGGACGACTGCCATCGATCGCTTGCGCGAACTCGACCGCGAACGCCTCAAGCGCGGTCCTCAGCTCGAGCGATGAACGCCGGCGACCGCCGAGGTCTCAGACCGCCGCCACGACGCCGCCCGCCTGCTGACTGAACATCACATTCCCGCCTTCGGCGGCTTGCGGCGATGATCAGGCGGCCCGCAAGTGCGATCCGTTCGAACGGGGGCGCGACGTGCCTGCTTGCGCAGGAGCGCGCGGAGCTCTGGTAGTGCGTCGTGGTCGCTCGGCCGGTCGCTGACCTCCTTGGAGCGCACGATGTCCTCAAGGGAGGCCAGCGTCACGCCGGCCCCCTCAAGCTGGGCCCGGGTCCCGCCGCGCTGCAGATACTCAAACCGGGCGAGGTTCCAACGGCGATCTCTGGGGATGCCAAGCACGACGTCGACATCGCCCGCCGCGGTGCGCCACGTGCTCAGCTCCATCGCGGCGAGGAACCGACCATCGATGGGCACGTCGATTCCCTCTGGCGGTCCGTCCGGAACCAGCAGTCGCGCGTCGAGCTCCTCAAGCGCGCGGGCCAACAGCTCGAGGTTCTGTGGATCCCAGGCCGGGCACAGGTCGAAGTCGTTGGTGGCCCTCTGAGCACCATGCCAGACCGCCGCCATCCCGCCGACCGCGACGAACGCCACCCCATGCCTCTGCAGTGCCGCAACCACCGCCCGCACGTCAAGCGGTGGTCCCGACTCCGCGCTCACCTACGGGTGGCGGCGTACCTGGCGCGCTGCTGCTCGACTAGCGCCATCAGCTCCTTGCGGGTGGCGCGCCGGCGGGGGCCGCTCTGGCCGGCGAGCACCGGCGTGTCATCAGGACGACGAGACGCACCACGATTAGCCGCCTTGCTCCACTCGTCAAACGACAAAAATCGCTGATCTGACTCTCGGCTACTCACCCCACCAGCATATACCCGCCGCAAGGAACCCCACGCCCCGGGCACCAACCGCAGAAACTCAGCATCGTTTCCAACCAATCGCCAGAACCTCACAGACAAAGGCAGACACACCACGTGCACCACGATGCTTTGGCACTCGCCAAAGCGCACTTTTCCACGTCAGATATGATGTGAAGCGTGGATGCTGGTTCCTGGCTTCGCGGTGTACGTGCTCGCCACAAGTTGAGCCAGGCCGCGTTGGCGTATCGGGCCGGGACGACGCAGCAGGCGCTGAGCCGGATCGAGCACGGCCGGGTGTCTCCGACGGTGGAGATGCTCGCGCGGTTGGCTGCCGCGGCCGGTGAAGAGCTTGTCGTTGAGTCACGCCCGCGCGAGGTTCCGTTTGATGCTGACCAGCTTCAGGCGGCGAGCTTGTCGTCGATGGCTGAGCGGGTCGAGCGGGCGATGAGTTGGAACCTGTTCGCCGGCGAGGTCGCGGCCGCGGGAGCCCGAGCGCGTGAACGGACCTAGCCAGCCGCTAGACGCCTTTGAGATCGCCGCCGCCCTCGCCGCGCGTGAGGTTGACCATGTCGTGATCGGAGGAGTCGCGCTCCAAGCTCACGGTCACGTGCGCACGACGGTTGACCTTGATGTGATCGCGGCCTGGACGCCGGAGAACCTGCGGCGTCTGGCGGGCGCGCTGCGAGAGCTCGAAGCGCGGTTGCGTGGGGTGGACGCTGACCTGCTCGGTCTCGACCTCGGTGATCCCGAGACGCTGTACAACGGCGGGAACTTTCTGATGCATACCCGCCACGGCGACCTTGAAGTGTTCGCTGTCGAGCAGACCGCCGGCGGGGCGGCGGGCTATGAGGATCTCC
>JBPCMW010000058.1:0-34877 GCA_051001875.1 Solirubrobacteraceae bacterium
GCGTGAACTGCGGGACGTCCACCAACGGCCGCCCGTGGAGGATGGCCAGTGCGGACCGCTCGGACCCGCCGAGCGCATCCGCCTGCTCGGCTCGGAACTCCACCAGCAGCGCGGCCGAGCCGGGCGGGAGCTCCTTCCAGCGCTCCGGCGTGCCAGGCATGTTGTACGCGGCAGCGATCAGGGTGGGTGCGACCATCAGCTCCGTGGCCGTCGCCCCTGCCGCGACCAGCGCCGGAACCGCGTCGGCCGCGGCGTCGAGATCCTCGAACATGACCAGCGCGATCGTCGTGTGAGCACCAAGCGGGACAGTGTCGAACACCGCCTCGGCGACGAACGCGAGCGTGCCCTCCGAGCCGATCACCAGGCGACGGAAGATCTCGAGCGGGGTGTCGGCGTCGAGGAAGGCGCACAGGCGATAGCCGGTGGTGTTCTTGATCTGGAACTTCCGCGCCACTCGCTCGCGCAGGGTGCGATTGCCGCGGAGTTGATCGCGGATCGCCTCGAGGCCGGCGGCCAGCTCCGGCGCCGCAGCGGCGAACTGCTGCTCGGCGTCGGCGGCAGCCGTGTCGATCGTCGCCCCGGAGGCCAGCACGAGCTTCATCGAGCGGACGGTGCGATACGAGTCGGACACCACGCCGCAGCGCATCCCGCCGGAATTGTTGGCGATCACCCCGCCGACGCAGGCGATCTCGGTGCTGGCAGGATCCGGGCCCAGCTTGCGGCCGTGTTGGGCGAGCAGGCGGTTGACGTGGCCGAGCACCATTCCAGGCTGCACACGCACGCGCAGACCGTCGTCCAGCACCCTGGCACGCTGCCAGTGCCGCCGGACGTCGACCAGCACCGAGTCACTCTGTGACTGACCGTTGAGCGACGTGCCACCGGCACGGAATACCAGCGGAGTGCCGCTCCCGCGAGCCCAGTGCAGGAGGGCGACCATGTCGTCCACGTCTCGCGGCATGGCGATCGCCCGGGGGATCAAGCGGTAGGGACTCGCGTCGGAGGCGTAGGCCACGAGAGCGAGTGCCTCGGTCAGCACCCGGTCGGGTCCGAGCACGCGAGTGAGCTCCGAGCGCAGCGGCTCGGGGGTTCCGCCGGCCACCCAGGCCGGCGCGTGATCGGGGGCGACGGCCGGCACTACTCGAGCCACATCCCCGAGGCCACGGGCACCTGCACCAGCCGCGGTCCGTCCTGTACGTCGATGTCCTCGCGCAGGGCCTCAGTCAGCTCCTCGCGTCCGGAGACCTCACGCGCGGACATGCCATAGGCGCGCGCGACCGCGGCCACGTCGAGTCCCGGCAGGTCGAGTCCCGGAGCGCCGGACAACTGCTCGAACTCGGCGAACCACTTCAGGATCATGTACTCCTGATTGCGGAGCACGAGGAAGGTGACAGGGAGCTTGTACGCCACCGCCGTCCACAGCGCCGTGATGCCGTACTGGGCCGACCCTTCCCCGAGCACGCACACGACGGGCCGCGCCGGCTGGCCGAGTTGGACGCCCAGTGCCGCCGAGATCCCGAAGCCGAGACCACCGCTGGCGCCGAAGTAGTAGCTGCCGGGCTCCGAGAGCCGGAGGCGGTTGCGAAACGCCATCGTCGAGGACGGCGTCTCCAGCACGGCGATCCCGTCCTCTGGCCACACCTCGGCCAGGGCGGCCATTGCCTCCGTGCCGCTGAGCGGATCGGATGGAGGCGGATCGCCGAGCCCGGGCCGCGGCTCGACGGCCGGGCGCTCGGACTCGTCGAGCAGCGCGACGAGCTCCTTGAGCGCCAGCGCCACGTCGCCGACGATCGCATCGCCCATCGGCGCCCGAGCGGCCTCCCCCGGGTCGCTGGTGATCGCCACCAGCGAAGCTCCCTCGGGGAGCAGCGGGCCCGGAAAGTACGGGTAGTAGGGGAATACCGACGAGCCGACGACCAGGATCAGGTCGTGCTCCTTGAGCACCTCACTGACGGCCCCGATAGCGGGCGGCAGGACGCCGGCGAAGTTCGGATGGTTCTCCGGAAAGCCCAGCCGGCCTCCCCCCGGAGCCGGGCTGGCCCATACGGGCAGTCGCTGCTTCTCGGCCAGGGTAATCGCGTCCGCCCACCCCCCGCTCGCATCGATGTCGGGGCCGGCGACGAGGACCGGATTGCGGGCGGTCCGCAGCGAGGCCGCGAGCTGGCTGAGCAAGGCGGGGTCGGGCACGACACGGCCTCCGACCACTCGCCGGATCGCGTTCCTCGCGCGGTCCTCGTCGGCCTCGGCGCCCCAGTCGTCCATCGGGATCGACACGAACGCCGGGCCGCGCGGCGGCAACATCGCGTGATGAATCGCGCGGGCGATCGCCCCCGGAACGTCTTGGGGCCGCGGCGGCTCGTGGCTCCACTTGACGTACGGCTGGGGCCCCAGGGTGGCATCACGGTTGGTCAGGTTCGCCTCGATCGTGATCTGCGCGCGGACCTGCTGCCCGGCGGTGATGACCAGCGGCGACTTGTTCGCCTGCGCGTTGAAGATTCCGCCGACGGCATTGCCGACGCCGGGCGCCGTGTGCAGGTTCACGTGAGTGGGGCGGCCGGTCGACTGGGCGTAGCCGTCCGCCATCCCCACCACGACCAGCTCCTGCAGGCCGAGCACATAGCGGAAATCCTCGGGAAAGTCCGCGAGCATCGGCAGCTCGGTCGAGCCCGGGTTTCCGAAGATCGTCGTCATCCCGTGCGCGCGGAACAGGTCAAACGTCGCTTCACGAACGGTCGGCATCGGCAGGCTCTCTCCTCAGATCTCGCGGACTGGCGGGTACACGCTATTGGCAGGCCGGTGCTCGTACCAGCGCTCCCCCTGCTCCAGCTGGCCACCCGCCGGGCTCACAGCCCCGCCAGCACCTCTGCAGCGGCCCGTTGCCCTGCCTGGACCGCGCCGTCCATGTAGCCGGTCCACACGGTGGCCGTCTCGGTGCCGGCCCAGTGGATCCGGTCGACCGGCGCTCGCAGCGCACGGCCGTACTCGGTCATCACGCCCGGCGGCATCACGCCGACGGGACAGCCGCCGGTGAAAACCTCGCGGTCCCACACCTGGTCGAAATAGGTGCGGGGGCGCAGTGCCTGGGGCCCAAAGTACCGCGCGCACGAGGCCAGCGCGCGGCTCGCACGTTCGGCGGCCGGCAGATCGGACAGCTCACGAGCGTCGTCCGCGTCAATGAAACCGAGCAGCACGCCCGGAGTTCCACTCGCCGGCGAGGCATCGAAGGTCACCTTGACCGGCCCGAGGTCGCTGTTGGCCTGCCCGTTGAGCCCGTGGTCGCGCCAGAACGGCCGGTCATACACCGCGATCGTCTTGATCAGCGAGCCCACCGGCATGCGCTGCGTGAGCTGATCGCGCAGGGCCGGAACCCCAGGCGAATAGCTGATCCGTCCGGCCAGGTTCGGGGGGATCGCGACGATCACCCGTCTGCCCTTGACCGTCAGCTTGTCGGTATGCACGGTCACGCCCCGCGCGCTCTGAGCTATCTCGCGCACGGGCCGCGAGAGGACCACGCGGTTCCCGAGCTGCCTGGCCATGGCCTGGGCGATTCCCTGCGTCCCGCCCGAGACCCGGTAGTCCTGCGCGCCACCGGCGCCGGCATTGGCCACCAGCGAGGTGACGCCGCCAGCGGCGGCGACATAGAACAGGAAGTACAGCAGTGAGATGTCCCGCGGCTCCACGGACAGGACGCCTTCGACCGCTAGGGCGAAGATCGCCCTAGCCTTGGCGCGGAGAATGTTCTGCTCCGCCCAGGTCTCGACGGTCATCGAATCCCACTCGGTGGCGCGAGGGGCGTTGTAAGGAGCGTCGAGCGGCACCGTCGATGCCATGCTGTCAATCGCGGGGAGCGTTTTCACTCCCAGCTCCACGACGGCCAGCGGATCGTCACTAGGAGGAATCGTCCCGGTGTATGGGGTCCCCTTTCCGTCCTCGTACCAGAGCAGCTTGCCGGTCGCATAGGTGGGGAACCTCCCGATCCCGAGCTCCGACATCAGGGCCAGGACTCGGCGTTGAGTCGGACCCACGAACGTCGCGCCCATGTTGGCCACGTCGGTGGCCCCGGCGCCTATCGGCCGGCTCAGACAGCGACCTCCGACACGGTTGCGAGCCTCGAGCACGACCACTGACTTGCCGGCGGCGCGGATCGCTCGCGCCGCGGTGAGCCCAGACAGCCCCGCCCCCACGACGACCACGTCGGCCTTCCTCGGCCCGGGGGCGCGACGGTGTCGATGGCGGGTCGCCGCCTCGGCATCGATCGGCACCGCGGCGGCGGCTCCCGCGGCCAGGGTTCCGGCGACAAACCGCCGACGGGTGATGTCGTCCCTCTGAGCTGTCATCTGGCGATCCTTTCACGTCCGAGCTCTTTGGGTCGCGGCGGGAACCACATCGGCCGCGGCAAAAGTCGAAGTTGCAGTGATCAGAGCCGAGATTCTGTGTCGCGAGAGCGGCCGGGGCGACATGCGAGAGCGGCCGGGGCGACATGCGAGAGCGGCGGCTCACGCAAAGGCGCTACTTCGGGACCGCAGCGCGCCGCAGGTGCGGGTAGTACGAGGAGAGCACGCCATTTCCCCACGCGAAGGGCGGCTGCACGCGACACGGAACGTTGCCGTACATCAGCGGGAGCTGCGACGCGTTGCCGGTGTTGTTGCAGTTCGCCGCCAGCAGGCCGCCCCGGTTCAGGTCCGACAGCTCCCCGGGAGCGAAGTCGGCGTTGCTCCGCGTCGTTGGCTCGCGCACCGACTGGCCGAAGATCGACTCTCGCCCGAGGGCGGCGATCGCCCGCAGGTAAGGCGCAGACCCGCTCGGGGTGGCGGCTGGCGCCGAACCCTCCAGGTCGGCGGTGAGATTAGCCATCGCCGCCACCAGCTCCTGACGGTAGAGGGCGACGAAGTTGATGATCGGCACGATCTCCCGCGCCGCCGGGAAAATGGCGTCTACAGCGGGCCGGAAAGCGGCCGTGAAACGGGAGATCGCCGGCAAGCCAATGTCAGCGGCGTCCAAGAGGGAAGGCGCCTCGTGCAGCAGCCGGGTGGCGGGGCCCGAGAGAGCGACCACCTCGGCGAGCGTCGGCCGCAGTAACGGCGTCACCGGGCGTAGCTCCGCCAACGTCGGCCGGGCGATCCCGAGCGTTACGTTGAGCGTGGTCAGAGTTGTGCGCAGCTGGCGGAGAAACGGCGGCAGAGCGTCGACGGTTCGGGTCAGCTGGGTGTTGCGCGCTGCGGTCGCCCCCAGCACGCTGTCGCCTGCCCGCACGAGGCTCTGCAGATCGGCGCCGCGGCTGCCCACGGCAGTCAGCACGGTGGCGCCGCTATTGACGAGCCGCTTCAGGTCGCCCTGCTGGTTGTTCAGCGCGCCGACCATCGCCGACAGCGCGGTCACCGTCGGATCAAGGTTGCCGAACGCGTTGTTGAGGTCCTGCCCGCGGCCGGCGAGCGCCTGGTAGGTCCCGGTCAGGAGCGCCTGGAGGTTGTGCTGCGCAGGGCGGTCGAACGCGGCGAGAACTTGGTCCAGCGCCTGCGTAGGTCGCACGTGCGAGCTGGGGATCGTGCCCCCGTCGTGGATCTTGGGACCGGCGCCGTTGCCGGTGGACAGCCCTACGTAGGCCTCACCGAGCAGCGTCTTCTGGCGTAACACGGCCTGCGTGTCCGCGGGAATGGGAGCGAACTGCGGACGGATCTCCATCGTCACGAAGGAGCTGACACCACGGTCCTGGATGGCGGCGACCTTGCCCACGGTGACGCCCGAGATGCGCACGTCGGCGTTCGGGACCAGCAGGCCGCTCTCCTTGAACAGCGCATGAACCCGATAGCCCTGCGGCCCAAACGGAATCGTGCCGCCAAACTGGGTCCAGACAAAGATGATCAGCCCCACACAGGACAGCGTGAACGCGAGCGCCGCGAACACTGCTGAGCGTTTCGGTGCCTGGGTGACCATCTAGCGGTCGCCTCGGTCGATCACGTGCATCCGAAATTGCTCCCGAGCAGCGTTTCAATCAACGGTCCGAACGAGAACGACTTCAATCCCGGGCAGGTGGCGAGCACGAGCGCTCGCCAGGCCGGGCCGTTCGCGTCAGAGGTCGATAGGAACGAGTCGGCGTTGTGAGCAAACCAGGACAGCCAGTACAGAAAGCCGGGGTTCTTACCTCCCGCGTTGTAGCCGATCTCGTTGGTCACGTAGCCGAGGACCTTGAAGGCACCGATCAGTGACGGCACCGTTCGCCGAAGGCTGCCCTCCAGCCCGGGCACCAGCGTTGACAGCGGCAGCACCGCGTTCACGAACGGCCGAACCTGGTCTAACGGCAGGAGCGCCGCGCCTTGGAACAACGTCCGGGCCTCCCGCAGGGTGCCCGGCAGGCGGCGAGCGACTGGGATCAGGGCTGTGGCCGCCGGCCCCAGCTGATCGGCCAACCCGGCGACGTCCACCAGCGTCCCGCGGGCGGTGGACAGCGTCTGCGGTAAACGACGGATCGATTGCCGCAGCGCCACGTTCTGCGCAGCCAGTGCGCCGACCGTCTGCTGACCCGCCCGGACGACGGTGGTCAGTTGGCTGTCCTTGGCCGCGGCGGCGTGGCTCAGGACACCGAGGTTGTGCACCAGCAGCGCCAGTTCGTGACGCCGGGTCGCGAGCAGATCGCCGATCTCGCGCACCTGGACCGTGGTGGGTCCGAGCGTGCGCAGTAGCGCACGGATATCGGGTCCTCGCCCGCGGGTGCCACTATCGAGCTCGGTGATCAGGCTGGTGAACCAGTTACGCGTGTCGCCGTCCAGGGCCGCCAGCAACTCGTCGGCGTCGGTCGGCGTGGTGGTCTGCCCAGCCGGGATCGTGGCGCCACTGCGCAGCACCCCGCGGCGTGGATCGCCGGGCGAGATATTCACCTGCATGTCCTTCAGCGGCGTGTTCGGCACGAGATCCGCGTGGGCACCCTGATAGAGCCGCGGCATCTTGTGCGGATCGATCTCCATGTGGATCACGCCGAGCCCGTTTTGCAGCGACGCGCCCGTGATCTCACCCACGTGCACGCCGGCCACGTTCACGGGTTCCCCGAGCCCGGGAACGACGGCTGCGGCCGTGGAAAAGGCGGCGTTGACCGAATAGAAGGTCTGGAATGGGTTGGGTAGCCGCTGTTGAAGCAGGATGTAGAACCCCGCCGCGGTGCCGAGTGCCATCAACGCCAGCAAGATCGCCACCGAGCGCCCATAGCGCCTCACCTGAAGTCCGAAGCGACCGTTCATGGCCGACCTCCGGGAGTCACAGCCGCGCGCATGCGGGAGATCAGGGCGGACAACCCGCGTGAGCCGAGCGGCTTGGCCCCCGGGGTCCGACGGGCAACCAGGTCCGCCGCCGCAGACGGCGCCGCCAGGCTGGGAATGCGCTGCGTCGAGCAGGCGACATCGGGGCGGAACACGGACGGCGTCAGCGTTCCCACCCAGGCCGGGCGGGCACCGAGCAGCGAGCCTCCGCCCGGTGGCGCAGAGCCGACGAGCTGCCCCAGCAGCGGCAGGCTTCCGAGCAGGCCGGCGCTGCCCAGCGTGTTCGTGCCGGCGCCGGCCAGCACGCGGACGTAGTGCCCGTTGGCGTCGAAGTTCCCGCTGGCCCCGGCGATGTTGGGAAGGAAGTGCACGAAGTCCTGCCATACGGGCCGTCCGGTGGACAGTGCGCCGTCGGGAACCTGGGCATTGAGGATCGGCACGACGTGCGTGCGCAGGCAGTCGGTGGCTGTCTTGGTCACCGGAAAGGCGCCGGCCAGCAGCCGCACGACGGTGGGGAACTCGATGAAGGTGGTGTTCAGCGAGCGCAGCAGCTGGCCAGCCTCGGTCGGGGCTACCACCTGCGCGAGCTGGTGTACGACAGAGGTGAGACGGCTGACGATCGGAGGCGCCACCTTCAGCGACGGATCCAGCGCGAGCGCCAAGGCGGTCACGGGCGGAAGTGCGCGATCGATCCGCACCAGCGACGCCGGCGCGCTCTGGAGCGTGCGGTCAATCCCGGAGATCGTGGCGCCGAGCGCGCCGTCGGTCGCCGCCAGCGCGCCCGCGCTGACGTTCAGGTCGTGGACCAGCCCGGTCAACGCGGTGGAGCTGGAGGCCAGGGCCGAGGTGACTTGGGACGCGGACCCTAGCAACGTCTCCACGTCGCCGGGGCGAGTGCCGCGGAGGGCGCGGGTGATCCATGCGGTGTCCTTGAGCACCGGGGTAAGCTGCGGGATCGCCAGCTTCAGCCCGCCGGCGCCGCTGCCTGATTCAGGCTGACCGGATTGGGCGCTGAAGCCCTGATTGAGCGTGCTGAGCAGGTGCTCGAGGCTCGAGCGGGACGCCATGTTGAAGGTAGAGAGCACCTGGTAGAACTGCACCGGAGTCGAGGTCTGCGACATCGGGATCGTGAAGCCGTCGTGGACGGTGGGCGCGCTCGGACTGCCCGGGTTGAGCTCCAGGTAGTAGCCGCCCTCCAGGAACAGCCGGTCCCGGATCACCATCGTGGCGTCGGTGTGGACCGGCAGACCGGCGTCCTTGATCGTGAAGTTGATCTCGGTGGCGCGGCCCGCCGGCGAGGTGCCGGTTACCTCACCCACGTCGATGCCGGCGATCCGCACCGGTGACTGCGCGCGCACGTTGACGCTGTTGTTGACCATCGCGTGCAGGGTGAAATGGTGAACGAACGGCAGCCCGCCGTTGAACGCGTAGAAGATCACGAAGCCGGCGGCGGCGATCGTGATCAGCGAGATCGCCGCCGGGTGAAGCCGATGGCGGCGTCGGCGTATGGTTCGCGGGGCGTTTGCTGCCGGGGTCACGGGACCAGCCCTGCCTTCCGCCCCAGGGCTAGCACGCCGGGCGGGGGGGCGGTGTTGTCAACGACCGTCGAGGTCCGGCCCGGGTCGCCGATCAGCTGGGTGCCGCGGTAGACCTCATTGCCCGCCTGGCAGCCACTCGAGCTCTCCTTGGGGTAATAGTTCAGATGCAGATCCGAGGCCGGCGTCGCTGCCTGAAACTCCTGGTTGGGGTCGATGATCGGAGAGAAGCGCAGCCACCCGGCGGAGGAGTCGCCCTCGCTCAGGGAGTTGGCGAAGTTGCGCACCCAGAGACCGGTCACGTTGCAGGCGAACTGCTCCGGCGCGACCGTCCGCAGGGTCGCACCGAGGCCGACGAACGCCGAGGACCCGAACGTAGCCAGGTCGTTGGAGCCGAGGATCTTGAACGTGCCGATCGAGTTCGGATCCCGCGCCAGCTGGTTGACGGTGGCCAGCGGCAGCTCCCGTGCGAGCTTCGGCAGCCGCTTGAACACCGGTGTGGCGGCCGTGATGAACTGGTCGAGCCGCTGGGAAGCGAGCGGCAGCAGCGCCGCCCCGGGCTGCAGCGCCTGCGCGATCGCCGCGGCGTCGGCCAGCACCGGCTGAGCGTTCCTCAGCACAGTCGTGGCCAACGACTCGGTCGGCGGCAGCTGGTCGATCGCCGGACCGAGCTGGCTACGTTGCAGTGCGCCAAACGTGATGACACTGTGGCCGAGCAGCGATGTGACAGTCCGCGCAACGGGGGCCAGCGCCCCCGTAGTCGTCGCCAGACCATCGATGAACTGCGCCAGATGCGTGCTGGGGGATGCGAACAGCCCCAACAGGCTCTGCAGCGGACCGATCAGCTGGCGCAGGCCGGCGATGGAGTTGTTGAACTGAATTCCGCGTCCCGCGACCGCGTCACCGAGCTGGCCCACCGCCTGCCGGATGCCCTGCTGGGTCTTGGGCCCGAAGGTTGCGAACGCGGTGTCGAGGTCCACGAACGGGACGTCGTGGTTTCTGCGCGGGTCGGTGCTCAGCGTGAATGTGCCGCCATCGGGCAGCCCCCCGGTCTTGGCCTGCCCGGGGATCAGCTCCACGTACTTGCCGCCCAGCACGGACGCCAGCCGAATCTTGTAGCGGGTGTCTGATGGGAGCGGCTCCAGTCCCCGCTGCAGCGCGAGTCCCAGCCGGGCGTAGGGGTGTGGGTAGTTACGAGTCGCTGGCTCTGGCGTGATGGTGAGCACCTGACCCACGCGCGCGCCGCCAATCCGCACGTCGGCGTTCTTGACCAGCTCCGAGGCGTTGGCGACATCGACGTTGACGCTGTAGGTGGGCACGAACGGCAAGCCGTTCTCGGCGATGTAGGACAGGTAGACGGCCACCAGCACAACCAAGATCGTCACCGTCCCGACGAGGATCGGGTTGTCGAACAACTCGCCGACGGCTTTGCGTCCGGCTCTCATCGCAGCAGATAGTTGACGAGGTTCTCCAGCGTGCCTGCGCTCTGCTGCACCGCGCCACCAGGTTTGGACGAGCCAGGGGCGGGCGCCGCTGACCCGCCGGGCGGCGAAGCCGGGGGCGACGCTGTGACGGGCGCTGGCGTCGCGGAGCCGCCGGCCTGGCGAGGTGCACTGGGGGCGGTGCCGGCGCGACGGAGCCCGCGCCCGCTGGAGGACGCTCTGGCGGTGGAGGTATAGGCCGGCTGGGCTCCGAAATGAGCTGAGCAGCCGGCAACGGGTGTCGTCGCGTACGCCCCGCACAGCCCATTCTGGGGTCCCACCAACAGGATTCCCAGCATGTGCGAGGTTCCGTCGAAGCGCGCCAGCGCCGCTCCGACGTAGTAGAAGAGGCCGAGGAAGTTCTCGACGAAGCCGTGCTGCTGGAGGTTGGAGGCCAGCCGGCCGAAGAGCTTCGTCCCCGGCTGCGAGCGAGCGACGTACGCCGTGAGCGTGCGCAGCAGCGGGGTGGCACCTCGGATCGCCGGAATCGCACTCCGTAGCGCCGCCCTGACCTTGGTGGTCGCCGGCGCAGCCGTCGCGGCGAACGGGCCGAGATCGCGCTGCACCCTGCTCAGCGACGGCACTGCGGCGTGCAGCTGGGCCACAAGCGGAGTCCCGTCACGCGCGACTGTGTCGAGCGCAGCCAGCGAGGGCTGTGCTGCGGCCAACAGGGGGGGCAGCCGCTTGATCGCCTGCGACAGGTTGTCGCGGTGCGCGGCGGTCAGGCTGGTGAGGTTCGCCGCCCGGTCCAGGAAGCGCTGGAGGGTCCCGGTATGGGCGGCGGCCTCGGTGGCGATCGCGCCCGTTGAGTCGATCGAGGAAGTCAGCTGGACACGCTGGCGATCGAGGATCGAGATCACCTGCCGCGCCAGCGCCAGCGTCGGGTTGGCCCGGCGCAGGATGGCGTTGAGGTCATCGCCGCGGCCGGCGGTACCGATGCCAAGCTCGTTGACGATCGCGGTGAACCGCTGGCGGGTGGGCAGGTTGAAGATGTTGAACAGGTCAAGGAGGCTGACCGGCTCGGTGGTGTGGTTTACCGCCACCGTCGGTGGTTGCCCGCCGGAGGCCTTCAGGGGAGGGCTGCCGAGCGTGCCCGGATCACAATCGACGTAGTTCTCGGCGATCAGTCCTTCCGGTCGAATCGTGCAGGTCGCATCCTGGTGAAACGGCATGAACCGGCTGTCGATGCTGGCCTCGACGCGGGCCTTGAAAGAGGGCGTGACGGTCACGTCTTCGATCACCCCCGCCTTGGCGCCGGCCACCTTGACCAGCTGGCCGCCGATCAGCCCACGGGCATCGTCGAAGATGACGTTGAAGCGGGCGGTCGAGCTGCCCTGCGCTCGGGAGCCCCAGCTCAGCGCCACCAGCGCACTGCCGGCGGCCAGCAGTGTGGTCGTGATGATCAGCAGGCGTCTCACGGCCGCTGATCGTGGGCCGGATTGCAGATGCTGGTCCCGGGGGGGCCATCAGGCGTCGTCCAGGGCGCCGAGCCGTCGGCCGACGGTGGGCTACCGCCGCCGGGGCAAGGTGCGAGCAAACCTGTCCGAGCGCCGTTGAATGGCCCCAGCGCACTGGTCAGCGGCCCGAGCAGACTCAGTAGCCCGCTCAGGCTCCCGCCTCCGGCCTGGATCGACAGCTCGGTCTTCAGGTAATGGCCGTTGGCGTCGTACGTGCCGCCGGTCGAGCCACCGACCCCGTGAAAGAAGCCGGCCACGACGTCGGGCACATACGGGCGCAGCCCGGCAAGGATCGGAGTAACTGCGGCAATCGCGCTGGTCAGCGACTTGACCGCCGGGGTCGCCCGCCGCTCCACGGGCCCCAGCGCGCTCAGCGCCGCCTCGGCGGGGCGCACGAGCGCCTGAACACCGCCGATGAACGGGATCGCATTGCGGGCAGCTGGGAGCACCGCGCGCAGCAGCGCGGCCGCCCGTGGCACGACGGGCCGCAGATCGGCAAGGACCGGGTCAAGCCGCCGAAGCGCGTAATCGGTGTCGGCCATCACACCGCGGGTCTGGGCGAGGACTCCCGGGGCCCGCACGAGGATGTCCTGAAGCGCGACACGCCGTCCGGCCACCTCCCGCAACGTGGCCGCGGTGCTGGTCACTGCGCCGGTGAGATCGGAGCTGCGGCTGGACAGCGCGCTCGCCACCTGTCCGGCAGAGCTCACCAGCCGACTAAGCGCGAAGCGATCAGCGACGATCTCTCCGCTCAGCGAAGCCAGCTGGCTCAGCGCTGGATTCAGATAGATAGTTGACTGGTTGAGCTGCGAGGCGGTGGGCTGGTGGACGAAGTAGGCGCCGGTCCTCAAGATCCGCTGCAGCGACGCGCGTACTTTCGGGGTCACCGCATCCAGAAAGATGTCGAGGTCGACGATCCCCCGCGTCTGGGTGGATGGCAGGGTCCCGCCGCTGCCGATGGCGTGCCCAGCACGGTTCAAGGTCAGCCCAACGAAGCGGTTGGCCACGCCGGTCAGGCTGAGCTGACCGATGGCGGCCAGCGTGCCGGAATGGATCGGGGTGACGCTCGGATCTGTGATGTCGAGCTCGACGTCGGCCAGTCCGTTGTTGGCCAGGTTCACCGACCCGACCGACCCGACCTGATGGCCCGCCACCGTCACCAGGTCCCCGCTGACCAACTGCCCAGCGTCGCTGAACTGCGCGTGCAGGACGTAGGTGGAACTGCTGCCGAGCAGCACCACAACCAGCGCCACTACCGCGATCGCCACCGCCAGGAGGCTGGCGAGACGAGTGAGCTGGCTCCGCTGCATCGGCGGCTCCCTCAGCCGCCGATTGGCGCGTGCGCATTGGAGCCCCAGAACAGCTGGGTACCGACCATGCCGATCACATGGATGCCGAGGATGTTGGCCACCATCGACTGCGCGGTCGCCTTACCGACTCCCACCGGGCCGCCGCTGACGTGGTAGCCGTAGTAGATGCACACAAGCACGATGAACGTCGCCATCGCCATGCACTTCAGCCCGGAGAAGAGGAAGTCCTGCGGGGACTGGAACTGCCAGAACAGCTGCAGGTAGCCCCCCTTGGACACCTGCCCGAGCTGGACCACGTTGGCGATGTACGAAGCCAGGAACCCGACCGCGACCGAGAGCATGTACAGGAACGGCAGCACCAGCCAGGTCCCCAGCAGCCGCGTCGAGCCGAGGTAGAGCACCGAATCGAAGCCCATCACCTCCAGTGCGTCGATCTCATCGGAGATCCGCATCGAACCGATCTCAGCCACGAACCCCGTGCCGACCTTGGCCGCCATCATGTAGCCGAAGGCGTAGGGGATCACCTCACGCAGGTCGCACAGGGCGGCGATCGCGCCGGTGGCGGAGGTCGCCCCCACGGACTTGGCCGCGTAGGCGCCCTCGATCCCGCACTGCAGGCCGAGGATGAACACGAGCCCGAGCACGATCACCGCCGAGCCGGTGATCAGGATCCCGGCCTGGCGCAGTGACTCGCCAATGAATTTCACCACGCGGCCGTTGAACACCTTGATCACGATCCGACCGCAGAAACGGCTCGCCTCCCCAAACGAACTGAGGGCCTCGAGAGGTCTGCTCAGCGAGCTCATCGTGGCGTGTTGAGCGCGGGGTGAGTGGCCAGCAACGTCTGCGTGAACGTGTAGTCGATTGCCCCGATGCCCAGAAACGCGATCACCACCGCTTGGTTGACCGCGCGCCCGACCCCCTCGGCCCCCCCTGAGGCGGTGAGGCCCTTGTAGCAGCACACGATCGCGATCATCGCGCCGAACAGCGAGGACTTCACCAGCATGGCCGTGAACTCCGAGGTGGTGGCCTGCGCGAAGAAGGTCGAGAAGAACGGCCCGATCTGGGCCCCATTGGTGACCGTCACCAATACACCGCCCAGCGTTCCGAACAGCAGGGCGTAGATCGAGAACAGCGGCGTCAGCAGCATCAGCGAGAGAAACCGCGGGACGACGAGGCTCTTGATCGGGTCCACCCCGAGCACCATCAGCGCGTCCAGTTCCTCCCGGATCTTGCGCGCGCCGAGGTCGGCGGTCATGGCCGTTCCGGCCACACCGGCGATCACGATCGCGCACACCAGGGGGGCGAACTCACGCATCACGATGATCACGAACAGCCCGCCGAGGCGATCGAGCGCCCCCAGCAGGTTGAGGAAGTTCCCGACTTCGATCCCCGCTGGGCCGTAAGTGAAGGCCAGCGAGGCCAGGATCATCGGAAACCAGCCGAGCCGCAGGGCGAACAGGAACTGGTCGACGAACTCCGGGCCGTAGTTGTACGGAGGCGTCAGCGAGGCGACGAGCGTGCGCCGGAACAGCAGGAGCATCGCCCCGATGGTCTCGATGAACCCCCGGAGCGGCTCGTAGCCGAACCTCAGGACTGCCTCCATTCTCGGCCGCTCCTCCTCTCCGCCTGCCTCGCCTCGCCCGGGGGCGCGCATCATACGCGCAAGCTTGTGGCAGTCGCAACAGGTAACCCGGCGGTTCCTACACGAGTGCTACATCGACCGGTCAGCTGCGCTCGCCGCGCTAGCCCCCCGGTCCCCACTATCCTTTATGAAGTATGTCAGTGTTCAGGCGTCTTCTCCGCTTTCTGAAGCCCTATCGAAGGGCCGTGAGTTGGTCCTTCGTACTGGCCTTCGGTGCAATGGGCATGACCGTCCTGATCCCGTACCTCACGGGCCGCGCGATCGACGCGATCCGGCTTCACCATCGCAGCACGCTGATCACCTGGGTGATCGCCATCGCGGTCGCCGGAATCCTCCGGCTGGGACTTAGCGCGGCGCGTCGCCTGGTCGCCGGACGGGTCTCGCTGGGCGTCGAGCTCGATCTCCGCAACCTTCTCTACGGTCGCCTGCAGCGCCTCGAGCTCGGGTTCTTCGATCATCAGCAGACCGGCCAGCTGATGTCGCGCGCGACGGTCGATCTGCAGGCGGTTCGCTTCTTCCTCGGCTACGGGTTGATCTTCATCGCGCAGTCACTGCTGTCGATCGTGCTGGCGGGGGTGGCGATGTTTCTCATCCGGCCCGAACTGGCCGCGCTGGCACTGGCCTCAGTGCCGTTCGTAGTGCTGATCGCTTTCCGCTACGGCAAGCGATCGCGGCCAGCCCTCCAGGAGGCCCAGCAGCGCATCGCCGAGCTCACCGCCGATGCCGAAGAGAGCGTCTCGGGCGTGCGCGTGGTCAAGGCGTTCGCGCAGGAGGAGCGCCAGCTCGACCGCTTCCGTCACTCAGTCCAACGGGTCTTCGACCAGCAGATTCTCGCCATCCGGATCCAGGCGCTCTACGGCCCGATGATCAGCTTTCTGCCCAACCTCGGGCTCGCGGCGATCCTGCTCGTCGGCGGTCGCGAGGTCATCAACGGCTCGCTGACCGTCGGCCAGTTCACCGCGTTCTATGCCTACCTGCTGATGTTGATCTCGCCGATGCGCACGCTCGGCTACATGCTCAGCGCCGCCCAGCGCGCCACCGCGTCTGGAGCCCGGATCTTCCAGATCCTCGACCGCGAGCCCGAGATCACGAGCCCGCCACAGGCGCCTGAGCTTCCCGCGGGCCCGGGCCGAGTCTCGCTGTCAGCGGTCGGCCTCACCTTCGAGGGCTCGCCGCGAGCGGCGCTCCATGACGTCGATCTCGAGATCGCGGCCGGCCGCACGGTGGCACTGGTCGGGGCGATGGGGTCGGGCAAGACGGCGCTCGTATCACTGCTCTCCCGGCTCTACGACGTGACCACGGGCTCGGTGATGATCGACGGCGCCGACGTGCGCTCGGTCGATCTCGTCAGCCTCCGGCGAGCGATCGCGGTTGTCACCGACGACCCGTTTCTGTTCTCCGCGACGGTTCACGACAACGTCGCCTACGCCCGTCCCGAAGCCACGCGCGAGGAGGTGGAGAAGGCCGCCCGCGCCGCCCAGGCCGACTCGTTCATCGGCCAGCTTCCCGAGGGTTACGATACCCTGGTCGGAGAGCGCGGCATGACCCTGTCCGGCGGGCAGCGCCAGCGCCTCGCGATCGCCCGCGCGCTTCTCGCCGATCCTCGGATCTTGGTCCTCGACGACGCCACGTCATCGGTCGATGCCACCACTGAGCAGTCGATCAAGGAGGCATTGGGCGAGGTGATGGCCGGGCGGACGACGCTTATCATCGCCCACCGGCTGTCGACGATCGCGTTGGCCGACGAGATCGTCGTGCTCGAGGATGGCCACCTGGCCGCCCACGGAAGCCACGACGAGCTGCTCGGCGAGTCCGAGCTGTACCGCGAGATCGTGGAGAAGGGCATGCCCGATCAGGTGTTCATGACCCGGAAGTCGCTGGAAGCGGGGGTGGCGGGACTGTGAGCTCGGATACGCGCACCACCGAGCTCCGGCGGCGTCTGCGCCAGACCGGCGGCCGCGCTCGCAAGCTCCGAGGGCTGTTCGAGCTGCTCGCCCCGTACCGCTGGCGCGTCGCGGCGATGTTCTTCGCGCTGCTGGTCGCCACGGCCAGCGCCCTGGCCCCTGCGCCCCTGGCCAAGCTCGCGATCGACGACGGCATCCGACGCCACGATGTGGGGGCGCTTGACCTGGTGGTGGCCGGCTTCCTGGTCTCGGCCGTGCTGTACGCGATCGCCTCCTACGCCCAGACGTATCTCGTCGGCTGGGTCGGCCAACGCGCGCTCCAGGATCTTCGCGTCCGCCTGTTCTCCCATCTGCAGTCATTGTCGATCGGCTTCTACTCGCGCAACCGCGCCGGGGTGATCATCTCCCGGCTGACCAACGACGTCGAGGCACTGGACCAGTTAGTTGAGGACGGGATGGCGACGCTGTTCCAATCCGGGCTCACCCTGATCGGCGTCGTGGTGATTCTGTTCGTGATGGATTCGCACCTGGCGCTGCTCACGTTTCTGGCCCTGCCGGTGATTGCGGCGGGGGGCCTGGCCTTCCGGATCGCCTCGGCCGACGCGTACCGGCTGACGCGGGAGAAGATCGCCTCGATCACCGGCTACCTGCAGGAGAGCCTGTCCGGAATCCGAGTGGTTAGGGCGTTCGGCCAGGAGCCGCGTCACATCGCGCGGTTCGGCGAGCTCAACGACGAGAACCGCGCCGCGAACCTGAAGACCGTGTACCTGAACGCGGCGTACTTCCCCTTCGTCGAGCTGCTCTCAGCGCTCGTCACGGTCGAGATCCTGGTCATCGGCGGCATCGAGGCGATCAACGGCCACACGTCCACCGGGGTCGTATTCGCGTTCATCGCGGCCCTGAACAACTTCTTTGATCCGATCCAGCAGCTCTCGCAGCTGTACACGACCTACCAATCGGGCATGGCCGCGCTCGACAAGATCTTCGAGCTCCTCGACGAGCAGCCGGAGCTGTCGGACTCACCGGACGCGTTCGAGCTGCCGCAGATCCGCGGCGAGCTCCGCTTCGACCAGGTCTCGTTCCGCTACGGCGAAGACGACGAGGGCGCGTGGGCTCTGCGCGACGTCGACCTGGTGATCCCAGCCGGCCAGACGGTGGCGCTGGTCGGCTCCACCGGCGCGGGCAAGTCCACCTTCGCCAAGCTCGTCTCGCGCTTCTATGACCCGACGCTCGGAAGCGTGCTGGTCGACGGCCATGACCTGCGCTTGGTGCAGGCGAAGGCGCTGCGCTCCCAGATGGGGATCGTGCCGCAGGAGGGTTTCCTGTTCAGTGGCACCGTCCGGGAGAACATCGCGTTCGGCCGCCCCGCGGCCACCGATGCTGAGATTGCCTCGGCAGCGCAGGCGGTCGGAGCCGACGGCTTCATCGAGGCGCTCGAGCACGGCTACGACACCCAGGTCGGCGAGCGCGGTGTCCAGCTCTCCGCCGGCCAGCGGCAGCTGCTCGCCTTCGCCCGGGCGCTGGTCGCCGATCCACGGATCCTGGTGCTCGACGAAGCGACTTCCAACGTTGATGTTCACACCGAGAGCCTGATCGAACAAGGGCTCCGGCGGCTCGTGGCCGGGCGCACCGCGATCGTCATCGCCCACCGTCTCTCCACCATCCAGCACGCCGGGCGGATCATCGTGCTCGAGCACGGCAAGATCGTCGAGCAGGGCACCCACGATGAGCTGATCCAGGCCGGTGGCCGCTACTGGGAGCTGTACCGCGACTGGGCCGAGCAGGCCGCGGCGTAGCGTCGATGGTCGTCACCGCGCTGTCATTGACGCCGGTCAAGGGCACGCGGCTGCGCTCGGTCGATCACATCCGCCTGGAGCCCGAGGGCGTCCGAGGAAACCGTCGCTTCTATCTGATCGACGAGCGCGATCGGCTGGCCAATGGAAAACGGTTGGGGGCGCTGACCACGATCGTCTCCGACTACGACGACGCCGCGCGGCGCCTGTCACTGCGCTTTCCGGACGGCCGCTTGGTGGAGGATGCGATCACGGTCGGAGACCTGATCCAGACTCGCTTCTACTCTCACCGCGCTCGCGGGCGGATCGTCGGCGGCCCGTTCTCGGGCGCGGTCAGCGATCATGTCGGCGAACCGCTGCGCCTGGTTGAGGCGGTCGAATCCGGTGGCGCCGTTGACCGCGGCGCGGCCGGCGTCGCCTCGCTGATCTCCTCTGCGTCGCTGGCGCGCCTGGCTGAGGTGGCCGAGCGACCCACGGTCGACGCGCGCCGCTTCCGCATGCTGATCGAGTTCGACGGCGTGGCGGCCCATGCCGAGGACGCCTGGGCCGGCCGGCAAGTGACCGTGGGCGACGCGGTGATCGCGGTCAAGGGCCACGTGGGGCGATGCCTGATCACGAGCCGCGACCCAGACTCCGGGGAGGTCGACCTCCCCACGCTGGACCTCCTCAAGGGCTCCCGGGGTGACGAGGACAGCACCGAGCCGATTCCGTTCGGGATCTACGGCAGCGTCGAGCGGGCGGGTGACTTGCGGGTCGGCGATCAGCTCGCCGTCGCGGAAAGCTAAGCACTAGTCTCCCGACGCGATGAGCGAACGCGTCCGGATCGAGGTGGCCGACCACGTGGCGGTCGTGACCCTGACGCGGCCCGATAAGCACAACGCGCTCGACCTGCCGATGTTCGAGGGCATTGCCGCCGCCGCGCAGCGGCTGATGACCGAGCCCGGCGTACGCGCCGTCGTCCTCCACGGTGAGGGCCCGAGCTTCTCCTCCGGGCTCGACCTGATGGGCGTGATGGGCGCCGCCGAGGGGATGGACGGACTGACCGACCCGCTCCAGGAACAGGTTCCCAACCGCTTCCAGCGGCCGGCCTACGACTGGATCCGCGTGCCCGTACCGGTGATCGCCGCGATCCATGGGAATTGCCTCGGCGGCGGCCTCCAGATCGCCCTCGGAGCCGACATCCGCTTCGCCACCCCAGACGCCTGCTTGTCGGTGATGGAGGTCAAGTGGGGGCTGATCCCCGATATGTCGATCACGCGCACGCTCCCGCGCCTCGTCGGCATCGACGTGGCCAAGGAGCTGACCTACACCGCCCGCGTGTTCAGCGGCGCGGAGGCAGCTGAGATGGGCCTCGTCACCCACGTCGTGGAGGATCCGCTGGCCGCGGCGCGGGTCCTCGCGGCCGAGATCGCCGAACGCTCGCCGGACGCGGTGCGAGGCGCCAAGCGGCTGTTCGACGAGGCGTGGAACGGCGCGGCCGAGGAAACCCTGGCCCTGGAGGCGAAACTGCAGCTTGGGCTGATTGGCTCGCCCAACCAGCTGGCGGCGGTCACGGCGGGCTTCACCCGGCAGCTGGCGGAGTTCGAAGACCCGAGCTGAGACAGCTCAGCGCCTGAACTCCTGGACGGGATGGAACTCGGCCTCGCGGCCGCCGGTTTCGTTCGCGTACCAGTTGTTGCGCCGCCAGCGCTGGACCCGGTCGGCGGCGCCATCGAGCGGCGGCAGCAGCCGTCGCAGGCTCTCGAGTGTGAGCACGAGGGGAAACTGCGTCAGCGGGTGCAGGGCCCAGGGCCACGGATTCGGCATCTCGTGCCGGCGATAGGTGGCCGGCAGCATCCAGAACCGGGTGTAGCCGATCTGGGCGCGGTAGTTGAGCTCGTCGCGCAGCCGCTTGCGCAGCGACGTGCCCGGCTTGGGCGCGAACGCCGGCAGGTAGGACTCGACCAGCTCGCTCCCGTCCCGCCCCGCGGTATAGGCGCGCTTGACGAACGCCGCGTACATCAATTGGACTGCCTGCCTGAAGTCTGCCGGGTACCAGCGGGGCTGGACACCGAGCAGGTGCCCCACGTAGCGCCAGAAGTGCAGCAGCGCCTCGATCTCCTTGATCGTCGTCCGATGCCCGACGCTCCACAGCGCCAGGCCCGGAACCACGCTGCCGCCCATCAGCGTAAGCGTGGCGTCGGAGATCGAGATCGGTACCCCCCACGCACCCAGCTCCCACTCGGAGTGCTGGCTCAGGCGCCGGCGGATGAACACGTGCATGACCCGTACGCGCATTGCCGTCGCGCGGCCGCGAGCGCCGGGGCGCAGGCCACCCGGTTCGGTGATGTCGATCCAGAACCGGACCGTCTCGAGCTGACGCTTGTGCGCCGCTTCGCCGGCGTACCCGCCCGAGAGTGACAGCGGCTTGGTGATCGAGCTCTCCGAATACATCTCGAGCGTGCTGGTGGTGGCGAAGCTGAACACCGAGGTGCCGTAGCGCCGGAACACCCGTGCTCCCAGCTCGACCTGATCGTGGTCCAGCCATTCCGGGTCACGCTCGAACTCCTCGAACAGCTGCCGCATCGACGCGGGCGCATCCGGCACCGACTCGACCCCCTGCTCCAGCGCCTGATCGAGCATCTGCCGCCCCTCGCGCGCGCCCCGCTCCAGATACACATCATCGACGAACGCCTCCGCCACCGGGTCGGCGTCGTAATAGCCGCGGGCGAACTCCCGCACCAGCTCATCGGACGGCTGCGGGTCAAAGCGCCACACCGCCTGCCAGGCCCGGCGGGCCAGCTGTATGCGCCGGTCGTCGACGCGCTCCCAGTAGCGAAACTCGGTGGGAATTCGCGTGTCGGTGTCGTCATTCATCGGCGCCGGAAGCTACCGCACACGCGTCGGCGCCCGGCGGCGCAGGAGCCTTGGGGGATATGTACTCGTATGCGGAACGAATCCCCGCAGATGCCCGGTCCCGGCCCGATCCGCTTGCCCCGCAGACGCCCGGTCCCGGCCCGATCCGCTTGCCCCGCAGATGCCCGGTCCCGGCCCGACCCGCTTGCCCGGTCGGGCCTGCGGACGACGAACCGCCGCGGCTATACTCGCCGTCCGTTGCAGTCGGATCGAGCGTCGCCGCTCTACCGGTGCATCGATTTCCTGCGGGGTGGAGTAATGGCAACTCGCCAGGTTCTGGCCCTGGAATTCAAGGTTCGAGTCCTTGCCCCGCAGCCTTTGACTTAGAGCGAGGCCAGGTCGGTCGCGAGCTCGCCGAGTTCGGCCGCCCGCCCGCCGAGCGCGGTGCCGGCGGAGATCAGACGGCGCGCGTGATCAAGGTCCTCCGAGCGTCCGACCGACAGCGCCGCCGTCATGCGTCCCTCGCTCAGATACCAGACGCTGAACTCTCCCAGGTCGACCGAGCCGCGCACGATCTCCTGCTCCCAATCGTGCGCGGGACCGACGTACTCGAGGGAGGCCCAGTCCGCAAGGTCGGAGAAGAAGTACGGGACGACATCATAGGGCTGGTCGGCGCCGAGCATGTTCAGCGCCGCCGCCTTGCCCTGGTTGAAGGCGACGTCCCAGTGCTCGATGCGCAGGGGCCGGCCGTCGTGGACGACGCTGCGATACTCGGCCACGTCGCCGGCGGCGTAGATACCGGGCACCGCGGTCTGCAAGCGTGAATCGACGCGCACGCCACCGCTGTCCCCGAGCTCCAGACCAGCGGTCCGGGCGAGCATCACGTCGGGGATCGCTCCCGTGCCCATCACGACCGCGTCGGTGTCGAGCTCCAGCCCGGACTTGGAGATCACCCGGGTGACCCGGCCGTCGGCGCCCTCGAAGCGGTCGAGCTCCTGCTCGCCGTGAATGGTGACGCCGTGCTCCTCAAGCCGATCTTGGAAGAACCGGCCGGCAACCTGACCGAACCCACGGCTGAGCGTCACGGGTTCGAGCATCAGCATCGTGCAAATGCTGCCGAGCATCGTCAGTGATGCCGCGACCTCGCAAGCGATGTACGAGCCTCCGATCAGCGTGACGCGCTTGCCGGCGGCGTCGTCGCGGATCGTGTCGCTGTTTCCGAACGCGCGCAGGTAGTGAATGCCCTCGAGCTCAGAACCGGGCACGTTCAGACGTCGGACGTTGGCGCCGCTGGCCAGGAGCGCCTGCCCGAAACCGACCTCCTGCTTGTTCGACAGCTTCGCCGTGCGAGCTGCACAGTCGAGCTTCATCACCGACACGCGGGTGAGCGCCTCGATCCGCTGCTCCTCGTACCACTCGGCGGGCCGGAACAGCGCGTCGGCGCGGGTTTCCTTCCCCTGCAGATATCCCTTCGAGCACGGCGGCCGGTTGTACGGGAGGTCGGTCTCCCGCCCCACCAGGAGGATCGAGCCGTCGGCTCCGGACTCGCGCAGCCAACGCGCGCAGTTTCCGGCGGCGAGCCCTCCGCCAATCAGCAGGTAGTCGACCTGCCGGTCGGCCATGCTCAGCTCAGTTCCCAGTCCCGTTGGGCGCGAATTGCGGCGTGATATCGCCCTCCAGGCCCGGGTCGAGGATCAGCAGGACCTGATCGCCGGCCTCGATTACCGAGTCGGCCTTCGGCACGAAGCCGGCGCCACCGCGCAGCACCGAGATGATCAGCGAGCCGTCGGGCAGCGGCACCTCCTGAACCTTGCGTCCGGCGGCGGAAGACCCAGTGCCCACTTCCAGCTCGATGATCTCGAGATGCTCCTCCTCGAGGGCAAGCAGCTGGACCAGTCCGTACTCGGGAACCTCGTGTTCGATCAGGCGCAGGATCAGATCGGTCGCGGACACGGCCGGCTGGATGCCGAGCAGCTTGAAGTGCTGGAGGTTGCGCGGGTTGTTGACCCTGGCAACGATGCGCTGGACGCCGTACTTCTCCTTCGCCACCTGGCAGATCACGATGTTGTCCTCGTCGTCGCCGGTGACCGCGATGACCAGGTCTGCCCGCTGGATCCCTGCGCGCTCGAGCACCCACAGCTCGGTGGCATCCCCGTACTGGGCGGCATGCTCGAGCTCCTCCTCGACCACGCGGTAGCGGCTGTGGTCGGACTCGATCACAGTCACCTCGCGGTCCTTGTTGATCAGCTCCCGGGCGAGGTTCCACCCGACCTTCCCCGCCCCCGCGATGATCACGTACATCTGCGGGCTCCGGTCCTAGGCCAGGACCAGGCGCTCGGCCTGGTCGATCGCCTGCTGAGTGGGACTGATCGTGAGCAGCCCCTGCTCGGCGTACCAGGCCGCGCGCCCCGGATCCGCAACCCGGACAACCACCCGCGGCACCTTGAAACGGCGCTGGGCGATCTGCGCGATCACCAGGTTCGTGTTGTCGCCGCGGGTAGCGGCGAGAAACACGTCGGCTTCCTCGATCCCGGCCTCGATCAGACCGTCGATCTCAAGCGCCGTCCCCACCGTGAACCGGCCGCCGGAATCCTCCCACGTCGTCATCTGGTCCTTGTCCAGGCGCTCGTGGGACAGCGGGTCGCTGTCCATCACCGAGACCTCCTGTCCAGCCGCCAGCGCGCGCTTGGCGACGGCTGAGCCAACTCGCCCGCATCCGACAATCAGAATGAACACTCCGTGGACTCTAGACGCCACGCTGATCGCGTGCGACGTGAGCGCTCGGCTCAGCCGTCAGCACCATGCGCGGTCGCGCTGCCGCGCTCCACAGCCGGTATCGGCGGTGGCGTCAACGCGGCGGCGATGATCACGAGAGCGAAGGCGAGGACGCGGAGGACGAGCTCCAGCCGTCCGGCCGGAAGGCGTTCGGAGAAGACGATTGGCCCGGCCGCGATCGTGGTCAGGTTGGCCGCCGCGCTGGTCAGCGCGATGACCGGTACCGCCTCCCCCACCTGCAGGCTGCGGGCCGAGATCAGCAGCCCGAGCAGCGACGCCACCAGGATCACCAACGCGAGCGGATGCACGAGCACCCCGGCCCCCAGACTGCCGAGGTGGCCACTGAGAGCCTTGATCGAGGTGTCCGAGGCCGCCCACAGCAGCCCGGCGGAGACCGCGAGAACGCTGGCCCGGCGGGACCGCGTGGCCAGCACCAAACCGATCGCTCCAAGCCCGCCGACGTACACCGCCAGCGACCCGGTGCCGTAGTGCGACTGGGCGCCGTGACCTTCGTTGCCCAGCGTCGCGGCCAGAAACGCGAGTCCCGTGGCGGTCAGCCCGACGCCGATCCACTCCCGCTGCGTCACCTCGATTCCGAACAGCCGGTCGGCGACGACGGTCAGCAGCACCAACCCTCCGGCGATCACCGACTGCACGAGCGAGATCGGAGCCAGTGAGAGCGCGCCCACGTGGAAGCCCCACGAGACCATGGCGATGACAATTCCCAGCGAGTAGAGCGGCGAGCGGAACAGCGCCACGGAGCTGGCCACGGGTCGGTGCATGTCGACCGCCGGCGCATCTCGGGCGCCGCGGAACTTGTACAGGAACCCGGCCACCGATCCGAACGCCGTGAGCAGTGCCAGCACCAGGCCGAGGTCGACCGACAGGGACATCCTCGCGCGAGCCTAGCGCGAGCCCCCGGCGGCTTACCGAGCGAGATAGCGCCGCGCGAGCGCCTGGGCCAGAGCGCGGCAAGGCGCTCGGCGGGCGCCGCAGTTCACCCGGACCGAGATCAGCCGCCTCCCGTCGGTGGTGATCAGCGTGCTCTGATCGGGCAGCCAAGCCGCATCGAGCCCCAGCCCTCCGATCGCGACCGGGGCGGCGAACGACCGTGCGGTCCCGAACTGCTGCCCATCCTCAACGATCGTCCGCTCGAGCCGCTGGTAGGCCTGCGGCGAGGAATCAAGGTTGACGCTCACTCGCACCCCGGCGGCCACGAACCGGCACTCCGGCGCCGCATTGTTCCCGGTCCTAGCCACGGTTCGGATCGGCGTGGAGGCGCGGGTCAGGCGCGCCACGACGGCAACGGCGGATGGCAGACAGACCGATGATGCTCGAGGGCCAAGGCGAGGGGCCGGATGATGGGACGCGCCACATCCGGCCACCCACGGCCCCGCAACGAGGGCCAGCGCGGCCCACATCCGACGTACCGAGCGTGGGTGTCCGCCCGGCCTGAGGGACTCGCGCAACCCGGACAAAACCCAACGCACCCCCGAGCCAACCTTGCCCGTCCCTCAGGCGGGGCGACACCCACGCATTTAGGTAATGATCGGAATGATGAGGAGCGCCACGATGTTGGCGACCTTGATCATCGGGTTGATCGCCGGCCCGGCGGTGTCCTTGAACGGGTCGCCCACCGTATCCCCAGTGACCGCCGCGGCATGAGCCTCTGAGCCCTTGCCGCCGAACGCCCCGTCCTCGATCAGCTTCTTCGCGTTGTCCCACGCGCCACCACCCGCGGTCATCGAGATGGCGACGAATACGCCGACGACGATGATCCCGATCAGCAGCCCGCCAAGCGCCTCGACGCTGATCAGGCCGACGATCAGGGTGAGGACGATCGGGATCAGCGCTGGGAGAATCATCTCCCGCTGCGCCGACTTGGTGACGATGTCGACGCAGGTGCCGTACTCGGGCAGCTCGGTGCCCTGCATGATGCCGGGATGCTCGCGGAACTGGCGACGGACCTCCTCGACGACAGCGCCGCCGGCACGGCCGACGGCCTCCATCGAGAGGGCGGCGAACAGGTAGACCATCATCCCGCCGATCAGCAGCCCGATGAGCACCGGGGGGTTGCTCAGATCGAAGCTGGACGAGACGTGCCTGCCGATCAGCTCCTCTCTGAACGCGTCGAACAGCACCAACGCCGCGAGTGCAGCGGAGCCGATGGCGTAGCCCTTGGTCACCGCCTTGGTCGTGTTACCTACGGCGTCGAGCTTGTCGGTGATCGTCCGGACCTCTTCGGGCAGCTCTGCCATCTCGGCGATACCGCCGGCGTTGTCGGTGATCGGACCGAACGCGTCGAGCGCGACGATCAGGCCGGTCAGCGAAAGCTGAGCCATCACGGCCACACCGATGCCGTAGATGCCCTGGCCGGCACCTCCGGCCAGCTTCCAGGCGCCGAAGATCCCGAGCGCGAGGACGATCGCCGGGAGGGCGGTCGACTGATAGCCGGATGCGAGCCCCGCGATGATGTTCGTGGCGTGGCCGGTCTGCGAGGCGCTGGCGGTCTTCTTGACCGGGGAGAAGCGTGTTGACGTGTAGTAGTCGGTGATCACGAACAGCAGCGCCGTGACCCCGATCCCGATCAGCGCGCAGAGGTAGAACTTCCACCAGTGCGGAGCTGCCGCCCCGCCGATGAACGTGACCTTGTGCATCAGCCAGTAGGTCACGGGGAGGAACGCGAGTGCGGCGAGGACCCCGGAGACGACCAGGCCCTGATACAGCGCCCGCTCGACGTTCCCCGCCGCCGACTTGACGGCGAAGGTGCCGATGATCGAGGCGATGATCGAGACCGCGCCGAGGATCAGCGGGTACATGACCACTGCAGACTGCTGGCTGAACAGGAGCACGCCGAGCAGCATCACGGCCACGGCGGTGACGGCGTAGGTCTCGAACAGGTCGGCGGCCATGCCGGCACAGTCGCCGACGTTGTCCCCGACGTTGTCGGCGATCACGGCCGGGTTGCGGGGGTCATCCTCCGGGATCCCGGCCTCGATCTTGCCGACAAGGTCGGCGCCGACGTCGGCGCCCTTGGTGAAGATGCCGCCGCCCAGACGGGCGAACACGGAGATCAGCGAGCCACCGAAGCCGAGACCGATCAGAGCGTCCACCGCGTGACGCGGGCTCTCGCCGGCGATCCAGGTGAGCACACCGTAGTACCCGGCGACGCCGATCAGGGCGAGGCCGACGACCAGCATGCCGGTCACCGCGCCGCCGCGGAACGCGACGTCGAGCGCGCCCGAGACACCGCCCCGCGCAGCCTCGGCCACCCGCGCATTGGAGCGCACGGACACGTTCATGCCGATGTACCCCGCCGCGGCGGAGAACAGACCGCCGATCAGGAAGCCGATCGCCACCCGGATGTTCTGGAGCGGGATCAGCACGATGAACAGGACGACGCCGACCGCGGCGATCGTCGTGTACTGGCGATTCAGATAGGCCGACGCGCCCTCCTGGACGGCGGCTGAGATCGTGCGCATGCGCTCGCTGCCCGGCGACAGGGCGAGCAGTGAGCGTGAGGTCAGGGCACCGTAGAGAACGGCGGCGGCAGCACAGACAAGCGCGACCAGGACGCCGTGATGCGTCAAGAAGCTAGACAAGAAGGATCCTCCGGGGAAGCTCTCAGTTTGGAGTGAGGCGCGCGACGCGCTGCCAACAACCGCAAAGGGCCACCACCCGAACGACGAGCAGGGGCCCAGGAAGTAGACGGCGCGGGAGTCTAGCGGGCGGAGCGCCGAAGCGGCTACTGACCCGGAATCCAGAGCCGTCCGCTGCGTTGAGCGGGTCCGGCACCCTCTTCCGGAGATCCGGGCTCAGGGCTCGGCGGCGGAGGCGCCTGAGGCCCGGGCCCGGGCTGCCGGGACGGCTCGCCCGGGCCCTGGGCTGAAGCGTCGGGCGCCTCTGGCTGGCCGCCGATCCGCACGAAGGCGAGCTGGAGTTGTGACAGCGCGTCGCGGATCGGCTTGACCTGCTCCGGGGCGATCTGCTCGATCAGCGGCAGCATCGCGCGAACTGCCTCGATGGCCAAGCGGACCTGCGCCGGGTCGCGCTCGGACTCGGTGCCCGGAGCCAGGCCGGTGCGTCGCATCCCGAGGTTGATCAGCGTCACGACGTGCTCGAGCAGCACCTGCTCGACGCGGATCTTCTTGATCTCTTCCTCGTAGGCGGCTCGCAGCTCCTCCTCGGTCGGCCCGCCGCTGAGTGGCTCTGAAGTGCTCATCCAATGACCTCCGCTGTGCTTCCGAGGCCCCCAGCATACGTCTCCCGGGTCTGGGCCACCACGGAGGCGAAGATCTCCCGCATGTCGACCCCGGCCTCGATCATCCGGCGCTGGCGCTGGGCGCCGTTGAGCGGCGGCAGCGCGACGTCGATTCCGAGCTCAGAGCGGACGGGCGCGGTCCAGCTCAGCAGTCGCTCCACCGCTTCCGACGCCGGATAGGGCTCGCCGCGATCGAGGTCGAGCATTTCACCCTCGAGCCCGTGCCGAATGGCGCGCCAGAGGTTCTCCTCGATCAGCCGGCCCGGGAGGTCGATCGCCGGAATGCCGGCGTCGACGTCGCGGGCGGCCTGGGCCACGCACGCCACGATCAGGGCCTCGAGGCCATCTGCCTCGGGCGCAGTCGCCTGCGCGTCACAGATCCGTACTTCGACGGTTCCGAACGCGAAGTGCGGGCGCACCGACCACCACACCTGGGTGTATTCGACGATCGAGCTGGTGCGGACGAGGAAATCGATGTACTGGGCAAACGCGTCCCAGCCGCCGTAGGCGTCCGGCACCCCGCAGCGCGGGAAGCTCCGGGTGAAGATCTGCGAGCGCGCGCTGTGCAGGCCGGAGTCTCGCCCGTCGAGAAACGGTGAGTTGGCGGAGATCGCCAGCAGCACTGGCAGCACCGGTCGCAGGCGGTCGCACACCAGCACCGCTCGATCGGCGCCGCGAATACCCACGTGCACATGCAGTGAAAAGGCGTTGTTGCGCCAGGCGACGTACTGCAGGCCTTCCTGGACGCGGTGGTAGTGGTCGGTGTCGATGATGTGCTGCTCGCGGTAGTCAGACCACGGGTGGGTCCCGGTCGCCCCGAGGGCCAGCCCGCGGTCGGCGGCGAGGGCGAACAGCCGGCGTCGGCTCTCGCGCTGGGTCGCGGTCGCGGCCGCGAGGTCCTCGCCCCGCCCGGAGCGAATCTCGATTTCCGAGGAGATCAGCTCGCCGGCCACCGATTCGGCCAGCACGGGGTCCACCAGGGAGGCGTTCCTGAGCTCCTCAAAGCGGCCGACCAATCCGAGATCGGTGCCGTCCAACAACGCAAACTCCTCCTCGAGCCCGACGGTGAAGTCGGTCGAATGCTCGAAAGCCGCGCGCGCGGTATCCAGGTCGAGGTCCACGTCGGGAGCGTCGCTCGGGTCAGGCGAGATAGAAGTACAGCGCGTAGAGCAGATCGACCGCCGGACTCGAGGTGTGCACCGTGACCTCGGGTGGAACCTGGAGCAGCGCGTCGGAGTAGTTGAAGATGATCTTGACTCCGGCGTCGGCCAGCTCACCGGCCAGGGTCTGAGCCGCAGCCGTCGGCACGGCCAGCACCGCCACGACGATGTCCTCGTCCTCCACGACATCGCGCAGCTCGGAGTTGTGGCGAACCTTCATCGAGCCGATCTCGGAGCCCACCTTGCCCTGGTCGACGTCGAACACCGCGACGACCCGGAAGCCGTGGTCGGAGAAGATGTCCGAGGTGGCGATCGCGGTGCCGAGGTGACCTGCGCCAAACAGGGCGATGTTGTGCTGTCCCGCCGTCCTCAGGATCTTGCGGATCTGGCTGACCAGCGACTCGACGTTGTAGCCCACCCCCCGCTTTCCGAACTTCCCGAACCCGGAGAGGTCGCGCCTGATCTGGGTCGAGTTGACGTGCGTGTAGTCGGCGAGTTCCTGAGAGGAGATCGTTTCCTTGCCCATCCTCCGAGCCTGAGTGAGCACCTGCAGGTAGCGTGACAGCCGAGCCGCGACTCCGAGCGAGAGCTTCTCGCTCGGAGCGTCGTCGTCCGGCTGAGCGAAAGGCTCGTTCTCGCGGCCGACCGTGTAGCTCATCCCGGACTCACTCTACTAGCGGTGTCCCCGCGGTCAGGGCCCGGGACACCTGGCGGGCAAACTCGGCTTCGTCGACGATCAGCTCGAACACCTTGACGCCGTCGATCGTGACCACGGGGATGCGCTCCAGATATCGGCGCAGAAGCGCCTCGTCCAGTTCGATATTCCGCTCCTGCAGGTCGAACGGCCACCGGGCGCGGACCCGCTGCAGCACCTCGAGCGCGTCCTCGCACAGGCAGCATCCGGGGCGGCCGTAGATGACGACATCGGCCATCAGGCGGCGAGCGCCGACTCGCCGGTGGCATAGACGTCGAGGGAGAGGTAGTCGGGGTAGGGGATCGCATCGACGTACCGCGCCGCGCTGGCGATCATGGCGGCGTTGTCCGTGCAGAGCTCGCGCGGCGGGATGTCGAGCTCCACGCCGAGCCTCGCCAGCCGCTCCCGCAGCGGGCCATTGGCGGCCACGCCCCCGCCGACCGCGACACGGTCCATCCCAGTCAGCTCGAGCGCGCGCTCCACCCGGATGGCCAGAGACTCGACGATCGCTCGCTGATAGGAGGCGGCCAGGTCGGCGCGGCGCCGCTGCGCCTCCTCTGGGCCGAGGTCTCGCACGCAGTAGAGCAGTGCCGTCTTCAGCCCGGCGAAGGAGAAGTTGAGTCCTGGCACGCGCGCCGCGGTGGGAAACGTGAACGCCTGCGGATCTCCGTCGCGAGCCAGCCGCTCGAGGGCGGCCCCCCCGGGATACCCGAGTCCGAGCAGTCTCGCCCCCTTGTCGAACGCCTCCCCGGCAGCATCGTCGAGGGTCTGCCCCAGCAGCTCGTACACCGGACCCGGCGCGCTCACCCTCGCCAGCAGCGTGTGCCCGCCGCTGGCCACGAGGCTCAGGAACGGCGGGCGGAACGGCTGCGGGCCGAGGTAGCTCGCCGCGATGTGACCGTGCAGGTGGTCGACCGCCGCGAAGGGGGCCTCGCACGACGCGGCCATCGCCTTCGCGGTGCAGAACCCGATCATCAGCGCCGCCACCAAGCCAGGACCGCGGGTCGCGGCGACGAGCCCGACGTCGGCCATGGTCACCTCTGCGGAGGCGAGCGCGTCCTGCACCACGGCGTCGATCAGCTCGAGGTGGTGACGGGAGGCGATCTCCGGGACAACCCCCCCGTAGCGGTCGTGGATCCCCTGCGAGGAGATCACGTTGGCGTGGATCTCCCCATCGAAGCCGACGACCGCCGCGCAGGTGTCGTCACAGCTGGTCTCCAAGGCGAGGATCACGCGCCCCACCGCCGGTTACGCGGCCGCGCCGGGGATCGATGGCTCCGTGGCCCGCCACATGATCAACGCGTCCTCGCCGGTGTCCTGATAGTAGCGCGGGCGAACGCCCGCGGAGCGGAAGCCGAACAGCTCGTATAGCGCGATCGCGGGCGTGTTCGACGGTCGCACCTCGAGCGTGTAGGCCTCGTTACGCCCAGCGCGCTGGAGCAGCGCCTCGAGCAACGCACGGGCGATCCCTCGGCGGAGCGAGGCCGGATCGACGGCAATGTTCATCAGGTGCCACACGTCCGCGTAGCGGGCGCACACGAGGTAGCCGGTGATCCGTCTCTCCGACAGCGCGGCCAGGCAGACGCTGGAGGGCTTTGAGAGCTCGAGTACGAACATCGCCAGCGACCACGGGGTGACGAACGCCCGGCGCTCGATCGCGATCACCTGCGGCAGGTCCGCGTAGGCGAGAGGTCGGATCGTCAGTATCTCGGTGGTCATCGTGGGCCGGCTGCTCTGTGCGCGATCTCGGCGTCGGGGAGGCGGAGGTACTCGGGATGGACCGCATCGGGAGTCGCTCCAGGGGCCCCCGCCGCCAAACGACAGTGATTGACCGCGGTGACCCGGTGCGCATCCGACGCGTCGCCCGGGGTCAACGCCCCCGCAGACACCAGGATTTCTCCGAATTCTACCGCGCCTTCTCCCAGCACCAGCGGCCTTTTCCCCAGCCCGGGAAGGATCGCCGCGAGGTCCGTAGGCGCAAGCGCCCGGGGGGCGAGCAGCTGACGCCCGAGCGTGGGCCGACCGGACCCCGGCGCCGCCGGCTCGAGGCTCCAGGCCGCCGCGAAGGCCTCACGCCGGCGCGCGTCCAAGACGGCCACCACGGCATCGGGTTCGGGGTCCTGCGCAGCCTGATCGAAGTTCAGGGCCAGCGAGTGAAGCGTGGAGACTGCGACCAGCGGGCACGCCAGCGACCGCGCCAGGGCGCGCGCCGTCGACACGCCGATCCGCAATCCGGTGAACGTCCCCGGTCCGCGCCCGACGGCGATCCGGTCGATGTCCGTCCACCTCCAGCCGGCCTCGTCGAGCAGTTCCACGATCAGTGGCATCAGATGCGTCATGTGACCGGGGCGCTGGCCGGGCGGCGGGTCGTCGCGAGCCTCACGCGTAGCGGCGCCCTGGAGCTCCCGCGTGTCGCGAACGGCCACGGCGCTCGCGCGAGTGGCAGTGTCAAAGGCGAGGATTCTCACCCGATCTCCACCAGCCGGCGATCTCCGCCTCCGTGCTCCAACCGGACACGCCAAGCCACGTGTGCCAAGGCCTCGAGCGCCCGCTCGGCGCCCTGCGGCCACTCGACGAACGCGATCGCGTCCGGTCGCAGGTAGTCCGCCAGGAGATCAGGATCCTCGGCGTCAAGATCGGCCACGCGGAACAGGTCGACGTGGGAGATTGGCACCGGCGCCGCGTAGCGCTGTCCGATCGTGAAGGTGGGACTGCTCACCACGGTGCTCACGCCCAGGGCGCGGCACGCGCCGCGCACGAAGGTGGTCTTTCCCGCCCCAATCTCCCCTTGGACCAGCACGACGTCGCCCGGCTTCAGCGAGGTGGCCAACTCGGCCCCCAGCGCCTCGGTCTCCGCTGCGCTCGAGGACTCGCCCTGGCGCCGCACGCCAGCCGGCATCTCAGGCCGGTCGGGGGCCCGGCGCAGCCTGAGGATGCCGCCGGCCCCCAGCAGCAGTCCCGCGAGCAGCAGCTCGCGCGGGATATCGGTGCCGGTACGCGGCAGGTCTGGACCAACGGACGACGAGGGTGCGGGGTTGGGGCCGCCAGCCGCGGGCTGAGTCACGACGGAGGAGAACGTCGCCGGCGGTGCGGGGGTTAGCCGCGAGGTCGCCGCCACCGCGGGTCCAGCGAGGCAAAGCAGCGCAAGAAGGGCGAGCAGGATGGCCGCTGAGCGAGGTGAGGACATCGGTGGGCGACACTGTAGAGAAGCTCCCGGCGCGCGGCACGGCCGTTCCGCGGGCCCTGGCCAGCGGTCAGTTCGGTACCGTCACGTGCTCTATGACGGGTGGTACAAACGACATCGCGGGCGGGCGCGGATGGCGCTGAAACAGCGCTACGAGCCGGTACTGGCCGGGCTGCGCAACTCCGACACGGCAAAGGCAGCCGGGCTGGCTGTGGCGATGATCGCCAACAACGTCGTCGCCCTGGGCTCGACGTTCGTGTTCGCGCGGCTGCTGGACGACTACGGCTCGCTCGGCGCGCTGGTCAGCTACCTGCTGATCCTGGCCGTCGTGGGACAGGCGCTCCAGGTGGCCACCGCACGCGAGGGTGTGCTCGGCCACCTGGGCGTGGGTGAGGATCTCCTCGCCACGGTCAAGCGGTGGACCCGCACGCTGCTGATCGTCACGGCGGTGCTGACCGTGGTCTCGATCGCCCTCCAGGATCCGATCGCCGCCGCGGTCGGCGTCAAGAAGTACCCGTGGGCTGCCGCGGTCGGGATCCCGGCCGGCTGCGTCTGGCTCGAGCTGTCACTGCTGCGCGGCGTGCTGCAGGGGATCGGCGACTACAAGTCGGTCGGCATCAGCCTCGTGGCCGAGCAGGCCGTGCGGCTCGTGACCGGAGCCGTACTGGCCGCTGCCTGGCTCGGAGTCACCGGGGCCTATCTCGGATCGCTGCTCTCGTACGTGGCGATGTGCCTCTACTGCTGGCGGGAGCTACGGCGCAACGTCGCCGGCCAGACCTCGCCGCCGCTGCGCGCGGGCGCGCTGGACCTCTGGACCCACGTCAAACGAGCCTGGGCGCCGATCGCCGGGCTGAGCGTGATTGCGGTGTTGCAGAACATCGACCTGATCGCCGCCAAGCACCAGTTCACCAAGGACACCGCGAGCGCGTATGCGGCAACTGCGGTGGCCGCCAAGGTGCTCGTATGGGTGGCGATCGGCGCGGGGTTCTACCTCGTCCCGGAGGTCTCACGCCGTCGTGCGGCGGGGGAGGACACCCGCCCGGTGCTGACTCGCGCGCTGGCGATCATCGCGGTCTGCGCGGTCCCGTGTCTGCTGATCTTCGCCGCGGCCCCCCATCTGCTGCTCAGCGTCGCCTTCGGCACCAAGCGGGCGACCGCCTCGAGCTCTTTGCTGGTGCTGGGCGCGGCGTTCACCGTGCTGGCGGCCACATACCTGGCGATCCAGTACCTGCTGGCGCTCAAACGCACGTGGTTCCTGATCCCGCTCGGTGTCGTCGCCGTCGCCGAGCCGTTCATCCTGGTCGAGGGACCGAAGCATCCCGCGGGGTTCGCGGCGACGGTCCTGGCCGTTCAGGCCGTCGGGGCAGTGTTGGCCTTTACGCTCGCGCTGGGGCGTAGGAACCAGTCGGCTGCGCCGCCCGAGGGCCCGGGCGTGGCGCCACCGCGCAGCACCGCCACGCCCCACACCCCAGTGCCGGCGCTACCCACGCGCGGCTAGTGGGGTGGGCCGGAAAGGCGCGACCCAACCAAAAAAAGCGAAGTGGGGCACGGGATCGGGGGAAGGGTCACGCGACAAAGCAACAAGCTCAGGGAAGA
>JBPCMW010000059.1:0-8960 GCA_051001875.1 Solirubrobacteraceae bacterium
GCGGCGGCGGGTCCCCGGGCACGTGCGCAACTCACAACAGGCCGCTACACGCCACGAACCCCCACTCAGCAGGCGCTTCCCCGCAAGCGCGCGCCCACTTCACCCCCAGATCGACAGGAGAGCCCGAGAAACTCTCACAAGGGTCGGACCGAACCTCCGGGGTCAGGCCACCATGTCCACCGGCACGCGCTTGCCATGCCCGATCGATCCTGGGTCAACCTGCGACGTGAACGTCACCTTGTAGTCGCCAGGGCCCTTCGCGCCCCGAGCGTGGTCAAATGCTCGGTTGAGCACGCCAGCGTCGTGCTCAACCCCAAGGAACGAGAAGATCTCCGCGACCACCGTTAGGGGGTCGGTCACGAGGTCCTCGTAGCGCACGCCGTGACACAGCCCTGGATGCTCCTCCTGCCATCTGAGCGCGCCATCAACATGCGTCAGCCAGTAGTTGACAAGCGCAGCGACGAAGTTCTCCGGCGAGCGCTGCACGAACGGCGTATAGCCGTACGCCTGAAAGCCCCATGGCGAAGCCTCGATCCCCGACGCGACGGTATCCATCACATGCCGAAACAGCAGCACGTAGCGCGCCTCTGGAAAGAGCCGATGGACCAGCGGAAGATGATGCACCGAGTCCAGTGACTTATCGACATACAAGCGCTTCCCCGCCCGAGCGCAGTAGCGGGACATCGCCCTCGCCATGGCGCTGCGAATCCAGGCATGAGCGTCAGCGGGAAGCCTGTCCAGCCACGCCTCGCGTGCAGCTGCCGCCGCATCGTCCTCTACCGCATCAGCCACAACGATGCGGCCATCAGGCTCGGTCCGGTGGCGCGCAGTGGGAGGCTCCGGTCCCGACCCGGACGTCAGGTCCGCATCGATCGTCACCCAAACCCCCGCCATGTGCGCCATCAGCCCCGGAAGCCCGGCCTCAGCCGGAGAGCCGATCTCGGGATGCGAGTCCAACAGAAGCCGCAACAGAGTCGTGCCGGACCGAGCGGCGCCCACCAGCACCGCAAGCTCCACGTCCTGCACCTCATCTCTCTGCGCGGCGCTCAACCAGTCCTCCCAAGCTCAGCAATTAAATAGCGGCCCTGTAACCTAATCAGACTAGGCGCCGGCCGATCTCAATTCGACCGGCATCGCCGCGGCGGCCGACGCTGGCGGCGGGAGATATTCCCATCACCCCCCGAACCCCAAGGCGACCCCGCCCTCGGGCTCAACTCTGCTGTCCGACCGTTACCAGTCCCAGGCCACAGTGTCACACCAGGCCGATTCAGGAACTAAGACTAAGTCGGAGTCTTAGAAACTTCGGAACGAATAACAAGAGTAGTGGTGCTTGTTCGCACCCGCGTTCCAACAAGCGTCACGTACGCTGAATTGTTTGTTCACCGTGTTTCTCGGAGTTTGCGCGTAACCAAGCCCGGTCGTGCCGGCAAATGAGCCGTCGCCATGGACGATGACACCTACCCAACCGGAATTCCTAACGTTCGAGCAGTTGTGGAACGCTGACCCCGACGCGATCATCCACGTCGGCTTTCGAATATAGCCATAAGCGGGCGCGCCGCCAGGCGTTATGCAACCGACAAAATACTTCACGGGCGGATATACAGTGGCCCGAGCCGTCGCAGGGTTGACTATTGCCGCCGCCGCGGGGACGGAACCCGCGGCGATAAACGCACTCAAGGTACGTGTGCTGATCCGTCGCCGTGCCCTGCGGGGCGCAGAATTCTCGCTACTGGGAGAACATGCACTTGCCATCACCGCTGCCCTCCAGTCGTCGGGCTTCCGTAGCTCAGCGACACTTGGACGCCTGCCGCATTCCGAAACGTCATGGTGACGGATCCTCCCGAAACCGTCGCCCTCACAACGTTGCTGGCCACGGCCAGCTGATGCCGACTGCCTGTCGCGGACGTGTAAGTCACGGTCTTATTGCCATCGGGCACGATACCGAACAGGATGTCTTGGCCAGCGCTGTTGCTACCGCGAGCCACCAACCCGGTCTGCAATATGCCGTCCACGGTGCGACAGTTCGTGTAATTCGCGCCTGGCTGCGGGACGCTGGTCGCTAGGGCTTGTCCCGACATAACGCACGCGCCCGCGCCACCGGGGACGATCCAGACAGGTCCCGTGTCTGTTTGGACCAGCCGTGTGCCTGACACATTCAGCCTGAGAAAGGCGGCCACTTTAGGATTGGCCACCGTCTCAGGCGATGGAGCCGACGCGTCGGCAGCGCGTGCCCGTCGAAGCACTGCGAAGTGTGCTCGAAGCGTCGGACTCACCTCGTGCCTGGTCGCAGTCGGCGCGTACTGCCTGGTAGCAGACGCGTCGCGTTTGGCCGGCCCCGAGGCGGTCGCGAACGGCGACATCGAAACGACGCCAATTGCACCACCGCCAAGAGCCAGACCGACGAGAGCAAGCCGTTTTGTGTTCATCCGCGCCCCTCGTAGTGCTTCGGTCAAGGACGGTGGGTCCTTTAGGAGACGTTAGCATAATCAGGACTCTGCGTCAAGAGTCAAGAGGAGAGCAGCGTCTCCGACGGCCATGGGGGCGTGCGGGACGCGACCGCCCGCGTGCTGGGCCGCGGTCCCGGGCAGTTCCTCAGAGCCTGCTCGGCTCTGAGTACCGCTCGGAGCAACGGTGATCGCGACCGCGACCTGCCAGATCGTCCAAGCCCGTTCCAGCCGAAGAGCCCGGGCGCGGCTTCGGAGCACAAATCCACGTGAACCGTCAACAAAGAGATCGGCTGCCAGTCCGACGTCGTCGGCATCTGCTATCCGCCTGTCTCGTCGGCATGGTTGTAATTGAGCGAGCGAACGAGTGGCTCGTACGAAGCTATGGGACGAAGAGCCAGATGCCAGGTGGATAGATCACCCAAACGGCGCACCAGATCGCTTCGTAGACAAGGAGCACGGCCAAGATGATCGGCCAGATGCGATCACCCATCATGTGCAAAGGATACGCCGGACTCCGCCGCTACACCAGACTCTATCGGCGAAGCTGGAGCCACTCCGGCATTGGTTATCTGTGACAGGTCGACGGTGCCCCGGAGACCTGCGGTCTCGCGCCGGAGGGGATTGCGCGGGCGCCCGGCGAGCGCCGGCGCTGCGCGGATTCGAGGGTGCGCAGTCACGCGGCGATAACGCCTAGCCCTGTGACGCGTGGGAACTCGTCCGCGTTGCCGCTCGCGCTGCCCATCCCGTGGGCCAGTGCGGTGGCCGCGATTCAAAGGTCGTGCGCCCCGATGAGCTGACCTTTAGGTCGGTTAGCGTAGGTCCGATAGTGGCGAGCACTGCTGCCCGAGTCAGGGAAGATCTGGCCATCCAGAGGCCGACGGGCCGAGAGCAGCCACATAGACCGATGCGCTCGACTCAGCCTGCACGAGGTTGCTGTACGGCGGACGAAAAGATCTCGGGCCACAGCAGCGTGACCCCCAGATCTGCACAGAGGTCGAGCCAGGATCCATCAAGCGGCCTCCTCTCGATAGCTATGAAGCACCGCACCGGCTTGCCCTTGGCGCGAAGGAGGTGCCCATAGCGCAGCACTTGACCCGACGCGATCTCCGACGCGCGGATTACCCCGAGGCCCGAGCGGCTGTGGCTTCCGAGCGAGAAATACAAACTTCCACCAGCGACCAGCGCCGCTCAGGTTCGGCTCGCATGCACGTACGCCGAATCGCTCGATGACTTCCTGCTTCGCGCGGTCAGCGGGAATGTGAAGAGCTATCGCACTGGCAACCCGGAATCCGACACCGCCCTGACCTGGTGGCAGCACGATCGTGAAGATCGCGCGAGCCTTCGCCGCATTCTCGAGCAGAGCGGACCACGCGAAGCCCTCGAGGGGCTCGTCGACGCGGCCTACCAGCAGGGATTCATCGATGACGACCTCCGCGACTACCTCAAACGCGGCACCCCGCGGCCGGCGTGGGCGCCCGGGCCTTGGCGCATCGCTCAGGCCGTCGAGGCCGGCGAAATACATCTACCGAACGGACGCCTGACCGCTGGCGACCGATACGTGTTCGATCGGCCACCGTTTCTGGTTTCCGTGCCAGCAGGCTCCTATCCGGTCCGCGTGATCCTCGCCAGCCACCCGCACGCCCCAACAGAATGCGCGGCAGCCGAAGTCATCATCGACCCCGGCAATGAACCGGTGGCATGGTCCGAGCTCCACACGCCCGAACCCGGTGGATACCTCGCCGAGGTCGGAACGGCCAGCTTCGGCCCGCCGGAAGCGCTCGCGACACAGTCGATCCTCGAACAGTGCGACCGCGACGATTTTGGCTACCACTGCAGCTGGCGCCAGATCGACACGAACCAACACGGATCGCTCGTCGCCTTCACCGTCGGACCGCCGCTCCAACACTGCCGCACATGGATCGGAACCAACACCAACCGAAGCGCCGTCCGCGTCCTCACGACCTCGGGCTACTCCGGACTGGACCCCACCAGGGACCCGGCGCTGCCGTGGTAGAGAAGCCACCTGAGCCCCCCGTTGATCATGACGCAGCACCCGCTCTGCCACTGACCTGCATTGGTTCCAGCGCGGTACTCCGCCGCTGTCGCGTGTCCTGCCCCGCAACGCGCGGATTGGGGGGATTGCGCCGACAGCCTGTCGAGGCAGCCCCGCGAACGCGCCGTCCCACCGACCGCGCTCGGGTGCGGCCTGGCGGGTTCGAGGTCGGTCGACCGTTGCTCTAGGAGTGCAGCCAGTCGCGATCTCTACGGAAGTGAAGCGAGCGAATTTCGGCTCGAGTCTTGCCGACGAGGTCACCTTCACACACGAGGATCTCGTCGCCGTACCAGGTCATCGGGGCATCTTCGGTCCCATCACTCCAGCGAACAACGGCACGCCGGGTTCCGGCCGAGCCGAGGGGTAGGTCTTCGAATCGAATGACCTCTTCGACGATCGGCTCGGACGTACAGTTGCCCATGGCGCTCAGCCTACCTCCACCTCAGGGCGCATCAAGTGCAGAGTCTTCGATCAGCGTGTAGAGAACACCGTCCGGCGCGCGGTAGCGGTCGCCGATGCTCCCCAGCGCGGCAGTCATCTCTCCGACAATTCGAGCGCGCAGGGCGTTGCGATGAGCCTGATCCGGCGACTGGAGCAGATCGGATCCGGCACAGCTGGCAATCGTCTCGGCTTCGGCTTGGATCGCGTCCGCGAGCGACTCGTGCCAGATCTCGTCTCCGACGTCATGGTACGCCGCCCCGTCGAGGTGAACCTTGAGGATCATCGCTCGCCACCGGGGAGGTGCTCGCCCCGGGTGCCGGTCAGCGGTGAGACCGCCATGGGCACGTCGTCGAACAGTTCCGCCTGGTCCAGATAGTCGGACACCAGCGCTTTGAGCGCGTCGTAGCCGTCTTGCTCGAGCTCACGCTCGACGAGGTAGGCCCGCCCGCGGCCACACGTGGGTACGTCCGTTATTCGAACGACGCCCTTGACGCGCTGGCCGTACAGGATGCGCTGGCCGACGGGTACCGTGTAGCGAGCGAGTTCTATCCGCTCGCCGACGGGGTTGCCGTTCCGCCGGATCTCGGTGATGGTCGGGGTGGTCATGACCGTCGGCTCCAGGTCGCGGTCGATCCGTAGCCCTCGATTTCGCTCAGGTCGACGCGGACGTCGCAGTTGGCCTCGCGGGCGGCCTGCTCGGCGGCGGCGTCGAGGCGCTCGAGCTCAAGCTCGATGCGGCTGGTGGGGCGGACGGTCTTGAGTCGCTGGATCTCGCGGCTCGCGGCGCGGCTGGTCTTGGGGTAGGTGAATGTCTGGCCGGTGCGGTTGGCGAGCGCCTTGAGGTAGCTGAGCTGCCGCGCGCTCGGGGGCTTCGGGGTCATGCTGGCCTCCTGGTGTGGGGTGGTGGGCATGCCCCAGCAAGGGCCGCGGCCGGCGCCGGCGCTGTCAAACATCTGAACCGGACTCCGGCCGTACGCCGTTCCCCGGGATCTCTCCGTGATCAGTTGGATTTCCCGTGATCCCGGGGACGGTGGGCCCTTCAGATGCTTGACAGCCAAGCCGGATGTGGCCTGCTGACGGAGCCTGCCCGCCGCCCCTACCGCAGGTGGTCCGGGTGCCTGACCCTTCCCCATAATGCGAACATCTGTTCGACTGTGCCGCTGTTCGCTCTCGTCCGCCGTCGATGACCTCCCAGGGCCACCCGTACACCCGTCTACGGCGGGTGCTGGACACGAGATCGAGCGCTCTGTTGATCCGCGCGACCGCCGCCGAGCTCCCGTCCGTGCCGCTCGAGGACGCGCTGGACATCTGCCTGGCGCTGTTGGAGCTTGAGCCGGACAGCTACCCGCGGATCGCGACCCGATGGGGCAGCCGGTTGGCGATCGAGCAAAAGCTCGATCTGGTGGACGCGCAACTCGCGTTCGCCGCACTCGCCGCGCTCCCGGGCCCCGGTGCTCGGGCGGGTGCCGAGGCGTTGATCGAGATCTCGACCCGCTACGGCCTGCGCCGTGGCGAGGAGTTGCTGTCTGCGTGGCTCGATCGTCGAGGTCTCAGCGATTAGCTCCGGGGGTTGGTCGGCAACCGTGCTCGTCGATCAGGAACGCCTCGAACTCGCGCCGGTCGCGGTCGGGGTGGAACGGTTCGTTGTCGTCGCGCAGCAGTCCGACAACCCGCTCGATCTCGTACAGGAGGGAGAGCTTGCCGGGCGGATCGTCCCACTCCCCGGAGTCGTACCGATCGACCCACGCCGCCAGAGCGGCGAGGGCCTCGACCTGCAACTCGGACTCCCACCAACCTGAGCGGTCAGGAAGCCCATAGCGGGTCCGCAGCGCGCACACCGACTACCAGAGTCGGTCAAACCACGCCCAACGCTCGGAGATCATCAGCCCGCTCCAGTGCAGCGGCCAGCGCAGGGGCTCGTCCATCGTGACGTCGTCGTAGTCCACGAGATCGCTCCTTTCAGCCTGCGATCGTCGCAGGCGACTCGGTGTCGGCGGCGATCGCGCTCTCGACGGTGCGGGCGAGGCGGTCGATCAGCTCGGCGTGTTCCGTGACCGCCTCCAACGCGCCAGTCTCGCCCCAGCCGGCCACGTAGGGGATCGTCTCACCCGAGGCGTCGAGACCGGCTCCGCTGAGGATGATTAGGGTGGCGGTGTCGACGATCACCTCGGCCTGCGGGCGAGTGTGGGTCTGGTAGTTGACCCCGAGCGCGTGGACGAGCTCGTGCACGAGCGTCCGGACCTGGCCGTTCACGGCATGGCTTGAGTCGACGACGATCCGCTTGGCGTGCGCGTCGCACCAGCCGACGGTCGCGCCGGCGATCTCCTCGAACGTGACGGTGTACCCGAGTTCTGTGGCGAGCTTGCCGAGCGGCTCGAGGAGATGGGCGTGCGAGTCGCCGGTCAGCGGCTCGCACGGCGGCTCCAGCGGCAGCTGCTCGACGCCGGGCAGCGGATCCGTCTGTGAGAGCCCGAACACCGAGACGGTCGTGAATCTCACGGGTCGCCTGTCGAGTTGCGGCTCGGTCTGCTCGGAGCCGGGCTCGCCCTTTTTCGCCGTCACCCGGGCGGAGATCCGGATGCCGTGCTCGCCCTTGCGCACGCACCGGCCGAGCTTTAGCCAGACACGGAACCCCGCGACCGGCTCCGGCTCGATCCCGCGCAGATGAAAATCGAGCGCCAGGAGCATGGTGTTGTGCGCCGAGTAGCGGCGGAACATCGACCGTGCACGAACCCATCGCTGCCACCCCTCGGAGGTGACCAGCTGCTCGGCAGCTTGCTTGACCCGCTCGCGCTCGGCATCGCGACGCTGCTCCCGCTCGGGCTCGCTCAGGCGGCGACGTCGGTAGGTGGTGCTCATGTGCCCTTCCCTTTCGGGTTCTTGGCCCGCCCGGGTGGCGGGACCGTTCCCCGACCCCCACGCACCCGCCAGGGTGCGAAACTTGGGAGGGGACGGACCGCCCACCCGGTACGCGCTCACGCCGGCGTCCCGCGCCGCGCGGAGCATTCGTTCCGGCTAGCCGGCGGGACCGTCGTCCAGGCGATCTCGCCGAGCAGCCATGTCTTCGACACCCGTCCGCGCAGCGCGAGCGGTTCCAGCCGGCCGTGGACGCTTCCGATGCGCTTTCCGCGGCGGCGCAGCTGGGCCTGGAGCGCTGTCAGTGTCGCCGGCTGGGCGATCCCGCCAAGGACGCTCAGCAAAAGCTCGTCGACGAGATCGACCATCGGCCCGCCCGCGTCTGGCTCACTGGCGACGCACAGCGGGCACAGCCTCGCTCGGGTGTTCTTCTGGCGGTGCAGACGCCGCTCGTCGTGGCGATCCCCCTCCCAGATCGCGGCGAGCTGAAACTCGATCCCGTCGGCAATCGCCGCGGCGAACAGCGGGCTACCGCGCCCCGCGCGATGCTCCGCGAGGCGCTGCTCGAGGTTTTGCGTGAAGCCGATGTAGTGCCGTGCGTGCCAGTAGGAGCGCTCGAAGTGCAGCAAGTAGACGATTCCGTTGTGGCCATCGCCAACGCCTCCAGCCGGTCGGGGCCTCACCTGGGTGGCGGGGCCGTTCCCCGACCCCCGGGCACCCGAGAGGGCGCGAAAATCCGGGAGGGGACGACCCCGCAGACCCGCTCGGTTAGTCGATCGGGTCAATTAGGCGGAAGCCGACCCCCCAGACGTTCCGCAGCAGCCCGTCCGCGCCGGCGCCGCTGAGCCGCCGGCGCAGCCGGCTCGCGTGGCTGTCGAGCGTGCGGGCCCGGCCGCCGTGCGCATGGCCCCACACATCGCGCAGCAGCTCTTCCCGCGTGAATACCCGCGTGGGCTCGCGGGCGAGCGTGCGCAGCAGCTCGTACTCCTTGGCTGGGAGCTCAAGCCGGTTCTCCTTGATCTCCACGATCCGCGCGGCGAGGTCGATCGTCAACTGGCCGACCCGCAGCATGCGGGGCGCCCGCCGCGCCCGAGCGCGGCGAAACAGAGCGGTGGGGGGGGGGGGAAAGTTGGGGGCGGAATACGGTTTGGGCAAGACGGCGT
>JBPCMW010000060.1:0-6851 GCA_051001875.1 Solirubrobacteraceae bacterium
AGGCGTTTTGTTGTGTCGGGCTCGCCCCGCCCGGGAGGGCCTTGCCTTCGTTCTTTGGGCTTGTGGCGCGTCCCCCCCCCGCTCCCCGACTTAAACTCCTGAACTGATGAGCGACCTGGAGTCACGCAAGCGCTACGAGCCGTCCGAGGTGGAGCCGGCGATCGTGGAGCGCTGGCTGGAGTCGGGCCTGTTCCACCCTGAGGCGGAGGGCGACCCACGCGAGAACTACCCGATCGCGATCCCGCCGCCCAACGTCACCGGGGTGCTGCACATGGGCCATGCGCTCAACAGCTCGGTCCAGGACTGCCTGATCCGGACGGCCCGGATGCGTGGCCGCCGGGCCAAGTGGATCCTCGGAACTGATCACGCGGGCATCGCCACCCAGACCCAGGTCGAGCGGGCGCTGGAGCAGGAGGGTCTGCACCGAGAAGACCTCGGCCGTGAGGCATTCGTCCAGCGCGTGTGGGAGTGGCGCGAGCGCTACGGCGGCACGATCATCGACCAGCTCAAGCGACTCGGGGCGTCGTGTGACTACGAGCAGGAGCGTTTCACACTCGACGAGCGTTACGCCGCGGCCGTCCAGCGGGTGTTCGTCGCGCTCTACGACAAGCAGCTGATCTATCGCGACCGGTACATGGTCAACTGGGACCCAGGGAGCCGCTCGGCGATCTCCGACCTCGAGGTCGAGGAACGTGAGGTCACCGATGTTCTCTACTACATCGATTACCCATTGGCCTCCGGCTCCGGCGCGATCACCGTGGCAACCGTTCGCCCGGAGACGATGCTGGCCGACACCGCGATCGCGGTGCATCCTGGCGACGAGCGCTATCAGCGACTGATCGGGGAGACCGCGATCCTGCCGCTGGTCGGCCGCACGCTGAAGATCATCGCCGACGATTACGTCAAACCGGAGTTCGGGACCGGGGCGCTGAAGATCACCCCCGGACACGACCCCAACGACTTCGACATCGGACACCGGCACAAGCTCGGTCAGATCACGGTGATTGGCGAGGACGGCGCCATCACCGACAGCGCGCCGGAGCGGTTTGTCGGCATGTCCGTGCTCCACGCGCGTGAGGCGGTGGTGGCTGAGCTCCGAGAGCAGGGTCTCGTGTCCCGGACGCAGGAGGTGGTCCATGCCGTGCCGTTCTCGCAACGCTCGGGGGAGCGGATCGAGCCGCTGGTCTCGCTGCAGTGGTTCATGCGGATGCACGAGTTGGCGCAGCGCGCGATCGACGTCGTGCGGGACGGTCGCCTCCGGATCCGGCCCGATTCCGAGCGCCGGCGTTACCTGGACTGGCTGGAGAACATCCGCCCGTGGTGCATCTCCCGCCAGCTGTGGTGGGGACATCAGATCCCCGTGTGGTACCGGGGCTCGGAGACGTTCGTGGGAACGGCGCCCCCGGAGGGGGACGGTTGGGAGCGCGACCCAGACGTCCTCGACACCTGGTTCTCGAGCGCCCTGTGGCCGTTCGCCACGCTCGGCTGGCCCGACGGCATGCCTGAGCTGCGGGCCTTCTACCCGACCGATGCGCTCTCGACCGCCCGCGACATCATCTTCCTGTGGGTGGCTCGGATGGTGATGATGGGCCTCGAGTTCACTGAAGCGGTTCCGTTCGCCGACGTCTACGTCCACTCGATCATCCAGGCCCCCGAAGGCCGGCGGATGTCCAAGTCCCTCGGTACCGGGATCGATCCGATGGCCCTGATCGACGGTGGGCCTCGCCCGCCCGTGTTCGCGGAGGGCGGCAAGCCCGCGGGCGAGTTCCCCGCCTACGGTGCGGACGCGGTGCGCTGGGGGCTGCTGGCCATGGCCTCCGGCCAGGACGTCCGCTTCAGCGAGGACAAGGTCGCCCAGGGCCAGCAGTTGACGAACAAGCTGTGGAACGCGTCGCGGCTGATCCTGCTCGGCGTCGAGCACGGCGCCCGGGCGGCGGCGCGCCCGGCGGCGGTCGAGGATCGCTGGATCCTCACGCGGCTGCAGCGCGCGCGTGAAGAGATCGGCGAGCGGACCGATCGCTACGAATTCTCGCGGGCGGCGCTCGCGCTCTACGACTTCGTCTACCGCGAGCTGTGCGACTGGTACCTCGAGCTGGTCAAGCCGCGCCTGCGCGCGGGCGAGCCGGACCTGGTGGCTACGCTCCTGCACGTGCTGACCGAGACCTTGACGATCGCGCATCCAATGATCCCGTTCGTGACCGAGGAGATCTACTCGCACCTGCCTGGTGCCGAGGGGCTGCTGGCCGCCCGGATCGCTCCGGCGCGCGTGGCGGACATCGACAGCGACGCCGAGGGCGCGCTGGGGCGGGCGATCGAGGCCGTGCAAGGTCTCCGCGCCTGGCGCGATTCGGCGGGTGTGAAGGTCGGTGCGACCGTCCCGGCCCGGTTGGCCGCGGACGGCTATGAGGAGACCGCCGAGCAGATCGCTCGGCTCGCCCGCCTGGAGTTCTCGGAGGACGGGGGCGAGCCGGTCGCCTCCGTCCCGGTGCCGGGCGGCGCGGTGGAGATCCTTGAGAGCGAGGCGCTTGACCTCGACGCCGCGGAGCGCAAGCGCGCGGCGGCGCGCGCGAAGCTCGAAGCGGAGATCGAGCGTTCCGAGCGCAAGCTGGCCAACGACGGGTTTGTGGCGAAGGCGCCCGAGGCGGTGGTCGGAGCCGAACGGGGCAAGGTGGCGCGGCTGCGCCGGGAGCTCGAGTCGCTGTGACGGTTGAGGAGGCCGAGCGCTACCTGCTGTCGCTCGAGCTGTTCGGGATGCGCTTCGGTCTCGATCGGATGCGCAGGCTGATGACGGCGCTCGGGCACCCCGAACGACAGTTCAAGTCGATCCACGTCGTGGGTACCAACGGCAAGTCGTCCACGGTGCGAATGATCGCGGCGATCCTCGCTCACCATGGCCTCAGCACGGGCTCATACCTGTCTCCGCATCTGCTCTCGTTCACCGAGCGGATCAGGATCGACGATGCCGACCTGCAACCAAACGAGTTTGCCGCGGCGGTGGCCCGGGCGGCCCGGGCGGCGGAGATGGTCGACCGGTCCCTGGGGGCCGATGACCGCGTGACCCAGTTCGAGGCGCTGACCGCTGCGGCCTACTCGGAGCTGGCCGCGCGCGGTGTCGGGGTGGCGGTGATCGAGGCCGGCCTCGGCGGCCGCTATGACGCCACGAACGTGATCCCGTCCTCGGTCCAGGTGCTGACCAGCGTCGGTCTCGAGCACACGCGCTGGCTGGGGCCCACGATCACCGACGTGGCGACCGAGAAGCTGGACGTGGTTCAAGAGGGCGCAACGCTCGTGCTGGGCGCCAGGCTGCACCCTGACGCCGAAACCCACGCGGCCGCGGTGGCCGCTGCTCGCGGCGCCCGGATCGTCCACGCCGGAACCGATCCTGGCGTTCCGGTCGCGGCGGCGGGCGCCTTCCAGCGGCGCAACTTCGCCTTGGCCCGGACGGCGGCAGAGGCGTACCTCGGCCAGCTGGATCCTGAGGCCGTCGCGCAGGCAGCTGCCGCGGTGCTGGTGCCCGGCCGCCTGCAGATCATCGGACACGAGCCGCTGACGCTCCTCGACGGAGCCCATAATCCCCACGGGATGGAGGCGCTGGCCGAGGCGGCTTCGGAAATCAGGCGCGGTCATGACCGGTTGGTGGCGGTGGTTTCGATCCTCGACGACAAGGATGCGGCCGGCATGCTGGCCAGACTGATGCCGATCTGTCATGCGCTCGTGTTCACGAGCAGTCAGAATCCTCGCGCTTTGCCACCGCCGACCCTGCAATCGCTGGCCCGCCAGCTTCACGGTCCACCCTCGGAGGTGGTGCCAGCCCCCTACGCTGCGCTGCAGCGAGCCCGAGCGCTGGCCGCCAGCACCGGGATGGTGCTGGCCACCGGTTCGATCTATCTCGTAGCCGATCTGCTGGCACCGGAAGGCCGGCGGCGGGTATCGATGCTGTGAACGATCAAGACGACCATCCAAGTTTCCTGACCATGATCGGCCTCGTCGCGCTAATCGTGGCGGTGGTGATCCTCGTATTCTTCGGTGTTGGGTACCTGTTCGGCCGGGTATTCCTCTAGCCGCCTGCCCGCAGATTTCGCTCAGTTGCCCACGCAACCCGACCCCGCCGACCACTACACTCGCCACCCTCATGTTCTTACTCTTCGGCGTTTTCGGGATCAAGAACAGCACGATCAACCTCGTGGTTTCGCTGGTCGTCCTGTTCCTCGTCGTGATGTGGCTGGCACTCGTCTACTGGACGTACGCGGACGCGCGTCGGCGGATCGCGGATCCGATGCTGATCGGCTGCGCGACGGCGGCGTCGCTGTTCCCGTTCGTGGGCACGATCGTCTACATGATCGTGCGTCCGCCGGAGTACCTCGACGACGTGCGCCAGCGCGAGCTCGAGATGCAAGCCGCGGAGGCCCGGCTGGCTGAGGTCGGTTATCACCTCTGCCCTCACTGCGATTACGAGGTGGAGAAGGACTTCCTGCGCTGTCCGAGCTGCATGCGCAAGCTCAAGGACCCGTGTAAGACCTGCGGACGTCCCCTCGACCCGGGCTGGAAGGTCTGCCCGTACTGCGAGGCGGAGATCGGCGCGATGCCGGTCGCGCCGCGGCGGGCACGACGGCGCCGCGAGGGCACCTCAGAGCAGCCGGTTGCCGGAACGGCCGGTGAGGCCGGCGGCCCCCCGCTCACCTAAGCGCGACCCAACCCCAAACCTCAAGGAGACCAGCTTCACATGGAGCGAACGCTCATCCTCGTCAAGCCTGACGCTTTCGCCCGCAACCTGACCGGTGAGATCATTTCCCGGTTCGAGCGCAAGGGCCTGAGGCTCGCCGCGATCAAGCACATGACGATGACCCGCGAGCTCGCCCAGCAGCACTACGCCGAGCACGACGGCAAGCCGTTCTTCGAGGAGCTCGTGAGCTTCATCACCTCCCGGCCGCTGGTCGCGCTGGTGCTTACGGGCGAGTCGGCGATTGAGGCGGCGCGCCAGGTGATCGGGGCCACGAACCCGTTGCAGGCCACGACCGGCTCGATTCGCGGCGACTTCGCTGTGGCGGTCGGCCAGAACATGGTGCACGGCTCGGACTCGCCCGATTCGGCCGCCCGCGAGGTCGGGCTGTTCTTCCCCGACCTTGGGTGAGGGCGCCGCCGCCCTCTCGCCGTCGCCGCGGCTGATTCTGGCTTCACGCTCACCGCAGCGCCGGACGATCCTTGAGCAGCTGGGGGTCGCCTTCTCGGTGGTGGTGCCGAACATCGATGAGCTGATGAGCGGTCCAGCGGACGAAGTCGTGCTGGAGAACGCGCACCGCAAGGCGTCAGCCGTCGCGGCCGGCTCGCCTGACGCACTCGTCCTCGGGGTCGACACGGTGGTCTGGGCCCGGGGACGGATCTACGGCAAGCCGGCGGGCGTCGATGAGGCGCGGGAGACCCTCCAGGCGCTTTCGGGCACGCGACACCTCGTCCTCAGCGGGATCTGCCTGATCGCAGACGGGCGCGCGCGCACCGCGGCGGCGCGAACCGCGGTCGAGTTCCGGGAGCTTGGTCCGGAGCTGATCGGCTGGTATTTGGAGAGCGGAGAATGGCGGGAGCGTGCCGGCGGCTACGCGATCCAGGGGCGCGGGGCGGCCCTCGTGGCAGCGATCGAGGGCGACTATCTCAACGTGGTCGGGCTGCCCGTGGCGACGCTGCTCGAGCTCGAACCGGGGCTGCTGACATAGCCACCGCGCGTCTTTAGCTGCCACTTAGCGGTTTTCCAGCATTTTTGCGAGCTGCCGATCGTTTCGCGAGGACGTCGGCGGACGTGTGTTCGGTACACTCGGTCCCGGGACAAACGTGGCAGCATGGTGCGGCTCCCCGTTTCTTCGTCGCGCCGTACGCCTCTTCGTCCTACCTCAATCCATGGGTTTCTTTACGTACCTAACCGGCTTCGGTGGCCGCGACATGGCGGTCGACCTTGGGACCGCGAACACGCTTGTCTATGTCCGCGGGCGCGGGATCGTGCTCTCGGAGCCGAGCGTGGTCGCGGTCGATTCGCGGACGGGAGAGGTGCACGCGGTGGGGATCGAGGCCAAGCGAATGCTGGGCAGGACGCCTGGCACGATTTCGGCCATCCGGCCCCTGAAGGACGGGGTGATCGCCGACTTTGAGGTGACTGAGGAGATGCTCCGCCACTTCATCCAGAAGGTCCACCAGAACCGGTGGGCCCATCCGCGCGTCGTCGTATGCGTGCCGAGCGGCGTGACCGGGGTCGAGAAGCGCGCGGTTGAGGAGGCCTGCCTGTCCGCGGGAGCCCGGCAGGCCTACCTGATCTATGAGCCGATGGCCGCGGCGGTCGGCGCCGGTCTGCCGGTCGGCGAGCCCACCGGTTCGATGGTGGTCGACATCGGCGGGGGCACCAGCGAGGTCGCCGTCATCTCCCTCGGAGGCATCGTCGTCTCCCAGTCGATCCGGGTCGGCGGCGACGAGCTCGACGAGGCGATCATCAATTACGTCAAACGTGAGTACAAGCTGCTGATCGGACAGCAGACGGCCGAAGAGGTCAAGCTGGAGATCGGGTCCGCGTTCCCGATGCCCGAAGAGGTCCAGGCGGAGATCCGGGGCCGGGACATGGTCTCGGGGCTGCCCAAGACGGTCGTGCTGACGAGCGAGGAGATCAGGGGCGCGCTGGAGGAGCCGGTGTCGCAGATCATTGACGCCGTGAAGGAGACGCTGGACCGCACGCCACCGGAACTTGCCTCCGACATCATGGATCGTGGCATCATGCTGGCGGGAGGCGGGTCGCTGCTACAGGGGATCGAAGAGCGTTTGCGTCACGAGACGCAGATGCCCGCGCACCTCGCCGAGTCGCCACTCACGTGCGT
>JBPCMW010000061.1:0-33863 GCA_051001875.1 Solirubrobacteraceae bacterium
TCGAACGACACACCATGCTCGCTGCCCAGAAGGACCAACGCCGCCCGGAGGTCATCCAGCCCGTTACCGTGTGACCATCAACCCGTGAGGATCGCCACCGAAGTTCCACGACGATCCGGACAACCTCCCGGTAGTCCAGGAGCGTGCGAACATTCATCATGGCGTGCCTTTCTCCTCCGCCTTCCGGCGGTCGGTCTTGAACCAACCGGGAAGGTACGCCGCCTTTCTCCTCAAGGCCGTCCACAACCTTCGGGTGGTCCGCAACTCGGCCTCCTCCTCGACGTGCTTGTCGTTGACCCTCGGCGCGCGGACCGGGATGCCCGCACGATCGTCTCAATCGCCGGCGTTATCCCCTGCGTGCGAGCCGCGGCTAACTCGCGCTTTCGCGGTGAATGCGACCGTAGATCAGCGTCAGCCGGCCGCTCCTCGCTTCTGCATCGTCGCCGATCGAGCACTCGGCTCGCGGGCTGCCGCTCCGGACGAGCGCAGACCCAGAGCAGAAGTCAGGAACGGCCAGAGCCGTGCTGGCGAGTGGCTGAGTCTGCGTGAAACGAGAAGTGACGTTGGTCCTACGTCTCCCGCCGGTGGCGTACCCCAGGCCTAGCCTGACCGGGGTGTCGGACCGGGACGACCGTCTCGGCCCGGCCCGCGCCCGACCCGCCGACCTCGCTGGTCGAGGTCGGGCAGTCTCGATCAGGAAGTGGCTTCGATCTGGTTCACGCGGTCCTTCAGGAGGCGAAACACGGCCTGGAGGAAGTCGTTGGCTCCTCCCGCGGCGAGCACCGTGGTCACAGCCCCCGCGGCGGGAGGCGATGCCACCCGGAGGCTCACCAAGCCGAGTGCAGACCACGAGCCCAGGCAGCGCGAGCACGCCATCAGCTCGCCGATCGCGTAACGCAGCCCCTGACCCCGCGGGCGTCCCGGTCGATGATCCGCGGTCTCGACGTCAAACGGCTGGCGAATCCATGTCGCGATCCGCTCATGAGCAAACACATCGGCGAGCGAAAACGTCGCCAGCGCCAAGAGGACCACCTCGCGCGGAGACAGGTCGATCTCGCTTCCTTGGCGATGCAACACCACCCCGATGCCCGCCAGAGCACTGAGATAGCTGACATTGATGAGGGCGTAGTCGATCGCCGTCGCCGGATGCTGCTGTTCGTCGGAATGCGCAGTTGTCATGCTCGCAGGCTACTAGCCACTCCTTCCCCAGGTGCGCTGGCTGGGATCGTCGGAAGCTCGCTCATGCGTACCTCTTCACCGAGCCGCTGGAGCGGCTGCTCCGCGACGGGATCGCCGACGGCTCATTGCGCAACGTCGACCCAGTCGAAACCGCGACGGTCCTCTTCAACCAGGTCGGTTGGACCTACGTCCACCTACGAACCGGCCACGGATGGAATGCCCAGCGCGCGCAAACCGCGACGGTTGACCCGGTGTTCAACGGAATCATCGCGCGGTAGCTGTAGCCACCGCTCTACGCGCCTCTCGCGCCAGCCATTTGAGGGAGCGTTTCGTTCACTGAATCGTAAGCGTCGCTGGCGATTAGGGAGACTTTGGCCCACTACATTGCGTAGGAATGCTGCTCCTGACTCTCTTCGCGGTTCTCGCGGGCGCGGGAACCGCGCTCAGCCCCTGTGTCCTCCCCGTGTTACCCGCCCTGCTTTCGGCCGGGGCCGTGGGCGGTCATCGGCGACCGTTGGGGATAGTGCTTGGTTTGTCGGTGACCTTCACCGTGACCATCGTCGGGGTGGCGAAGGTCGTGGATGGAGTCGGACTTGGTGCGGGGGCGCTGCGCAACCTCGCAGTATTGGTGCTGCTGCTGTTCGGACTGGCGCTGCTCGTGCCGGCGCTGGCCGCCCGAGTCGAGGCGCCGCTCTCACGTCTCGCGCGGCTGGGACCGAAGTCTCGCGGCGATGGTTTTCGCTCGGGCCTGCTGGTCGGTGCCGCTTTGGGCTTCGTGTATACGCCCTGCGCCGGTCCGATACTCGCGGCGGTGATTTCTGTCGGCGCCGCCACGGGCAAGACGGTGGTCATCGCGATCGCCTACGCGGCCGGGTCGGCCGTGGTCCTGCTGCTGTTGAGTCTGGGCGGTCGACGAGTGCTCCAGCGGCTTCGCCGCACCGGGCAGGGCCAGAACCTACAGCGCGTGCTTGGCGTCGTCATGCTGGCGACCGCAGTGGCGATCGTTGCCAAGGTGGACGTCAGCTTCGATCAGTTCATCGCTCGCCACATTCCGGATGTCAACCTTGCCGCGGGGCTGGAGCGTTCCGCTGCCGTGGGCAGTCGCCTGACCGCCATCACAGGCAGATCCAAGTTCGACTCCAGCCGGGTCCTCAATGCCGCAGCCACCCAGACGCCCGTTACTGCAAGCGGGGTTTCGGGTGGACAAACCCCCGGGCTTCCCGTGCTGGGTGTCGCTCCAAACTTCGTTGACAACCAACGCTGGTTTAACACGCCGGGGGACAGGCCGCTGACTCTCGCCGGTCTCCGCGGCCGTGTGGTCCTGATCGATTTCTGGACCTATACCTGTATCAACTGCCTGCGCACGCTGCCCTATCTGGAAGCCTGGGATGCCAAGTACCGCAGCCAGGGATTGACAATCGTGGGCGTGCACTCACCAGAATTCTCCTTCGAGCACGTCGCGGGCAACGTCGCCGACGCAATCAGCCGTCTAGGTGTCCGCTATCCGGTGGCGCAGGACAACAACCTCTCGACCTGGAACGCGTGGGGCAACCAGTATTGGCCGGCGGAGTACCTGATCGACGCTCGAGGTCGCGTGCGCCATACCCACTTCGGCGAAGGTGAATACGGCCAGACTGAAGCCGCCATCCGCTCGCTGCTCAGGGAGGCCGGAAAACGCAACCTAGGAACAACGGCCAAACCGCGCGGCACGGTCAGCGTGAGCAACCAAGCCACGCCGGAGACCTACCTCGGGAGCGCGCGCGCCCAGGGATGGGTCCCGTCCCTTCCTCGCCCGGGCGTCCACGGTTACCCTCGCGCGCCGCGCTCGCTTCCCCTGAACGGATTCGCCTACAGCGGGACGTGGGGCATTACGCCTGAGTCAGCGACAGCTATCGGGAGCGCCGGTATCGACGCCGAGCTCCTCGCCAAGAACGTGTATCTGGTCCTGAGCTCGACCAACGCCGCACCGCGCGATGTGAGCGTGCTGTTGGACGGGCGTCCGATCTCGCTGAGCGCAGCCGGCAGCGACGTCCGCCGTTCTACGGTGACCGTGACCGGCCAGCGGCTCTACACGCTCGTCTCGCTGAAGCGCGCGGAACAGCACCGTCTGTCGCTTCGATTCTCGCCCGGCGTCAGCGGCTACGCGTTCACATTCGGGTAACAGTCGTCCCTGAAGTAGCCAGCGGATCACGGCGGTGAAGGATCGCTTGCAGGCCCACAAGCTCTCCGCTCCCAGACGCTAGCCTGGTCTGAACGCCTGCGCCAGAGAATGGACAATTTCAACCAACCGAAACGCGTTCGCCGCACTGCTCGCCCGCGCCACCGTCGCGCAGCGGTTTTGGTCGGGGCATGGGAGCTTCTACACGATTCCAGCCGACGCCAGCGGCGTTGCGGGTCGAAGGCGCGACGTTGAGGACTTCTTGAGCCACTGGGGCGATGGTGAACGCATCGCCGAGTTCTTCCTGCCCAGTGCGACGCCGTTGCAGCGCCGCTTCCTGGGAACGTTCGCTCGGGCCGCGGCCAGTCCGGCCATGGCACGGACCGTGATGGACGTGGTGTTCAGTATCGACGTGTCGGCTGCGCTCCCGCTCATCCAAGCGCCAACGCTGGTGCTGCATCGCGGCCAGGACCGAGCGATACCCGTGGAGAGCGGTGCCGCGTTCGCTAAGGCGATCGACGGCGCGAGGTTTGTCGAGCTTCAGGGCGTCGATCACCTGCCGTGGGCTGGAGATACCGACGCGTTGGTAGACGAAATCGCGTCCTTTGTAACTGGCTCGCGTAGCGCCACCGAACCTGAGCGGTTCCTCGCCACGGTGCTCTTCACCGACATCGTCAAGTCGACCGAGCACGCGGCAGACATGGGCGACAGCGCCTGGCGAGAGCTGCTTGAACGACACGAGGCGCTGAGCTGCGACGTGGTCGGCCGGTTCAACGGCCGCGTCGTGAGGTCCCTCGGCGATGAATGCTGGCGACGTTCGACGGACCCGCGCGGGCGGTGCGGTGCGCTCAAGCCCTCGTTTGCGAGGTGCCCGCACTCGGAATCACGTTGCGTGCAGGCGTCCACACTGGCGAAGTCGAGATGATCGGCGATGACGTCGGCGGCATGGCCGTCCATCTGGGTGCCCGGGTTGGTGCCATGGCTTCCTCCGGAGAGGTTCTCGTTTCATCGACGGTGCGCGACCTCGTGGTCGGCTCGGACCTAAGCTTCGGCAGCGCCGGTGAACACGAGCTGAAGGGTGTTCCCGGCCAGTGGCGTCTCTACCGCCTCGACACCGCGGATGTGCAGCGTCCGGCTCTGGGCTCCGCGAAGGAGCACATGACTTTCGGTGATCGGATGGCGGTCCGGATGGCCAGACGTGCCCCCGCCGCGATGCGCCTCGCTGGTCGTCTCGCCGCGTCGAGTCCACCCGCTCGATGAGCGGTCTGCGACCAAGCGTCGCTGATCGCCGCGACTAGGACGTAGGGGCCGGCCCGCCCCCGGCTCCGAGATCCTGAGGCCGGAGCCGCGTGTCCCTTCCTCTGGCGAGGAGCGAGCTGCGCACCTAGTCAAGCGGCAGCTGGACGTCGACGACGATCTCGACGGTGTCCCGCACCCTGAGCGCACCCATCAACCCACGGTAGGGTTTGATGCCCCACTCGCTCTGCGTCAGCGGCAAGGTCGCGGTCACATGGCCGTCCGCTGTCGTCTCCAGCTCGAGGGAAGCAGGACGGCTGGTGCCGGCAAGGCTGAGTTCGCCTCGGACCAAGAGCCGCCCGGGGCTGCTGTCGACCGCACTTGAGCGGAACGTGATTGCCTGTCCGCGGAGAACCTTCTCGTCGATGGACTTACGAATTTCGCCTCGGTCCTTATCGGTCAGCGGCTTGACTCCGCCAAGTCCTTCCCGCACCTGCAGCGAACGAGAATCGGCCTCGAGTTCGACTGACGAAATCGAGCCGTCCTCCGACGCCTGCACGGTTGCCTGCCACTGACCGACGTCGATGACCAAGTCATGACCGATCTTCTGCGCCATGCCTTCGCGGTACGTTCGAACCTGAAGCCTCCCGTTCTCGGGACCTCTCGTGTGACGACCAACGCGGAGCGGCATCAAACGATCGTACCCCCCGCGGGGCTTCTCGGCGGCAGCCACATCGGAGAAGCAGGAGCAATCGCCCGCTCCAACGGCAGCGACGAGCGCGATCAACGGTCGGAGCAGCCCGGCTCCCCGGCGCTCTACGGACGGCACGCCGAGACCGTGACGACTCGCAACCGGGTGATCCACGCTTTCGGCTCGTCTTGCAGCTCCGCCCTTACAAGCAGGAGGTCACTGGTTCGAGCCCAGTACCGCCACTGTCCGCGTGCGCGGCCCTTCGCGCCCTGAGTTACGCTGGATGCCCCTGCGAGGACGTGGTGACGGCATGGTGCGACCCGATGAGGTGAAACCGGAGACCTGGGCGATCATCGCTGGACGCCCCGCGCCGGTCCCGGGCGCCACCCTCAACACCGCGGTGGTGGCCGCCTCGACGTACGTGCTCGGCAGCGAACGGATCTACAGTCGCAACGAGGCCACCGAAGGCTGGGAGTCGTTCGAGGCGATGCTCGGTGGACTCGAGGGCGGGGAGGCGGTGGTCTTTTCCTCAGGGATGGCGGCATGTGCAGCGGTGCTCGGCCAGCTTCCAACCGGGGCTCGCCTGGTGTTGGGCGACGATTGCTACCAGGGCGTGGCCGGGATCGCCGAAGCCGGCGCTCAGGCTCACCAGTGGCGTGTCGAGCGACTGCCGGCCACCGATCCACGCTGGTTGCAGAGGGCCTCCGAAGCAGACCTGCTCTGGCTGGAGTCGCCGTCCAACCCGTTACTTGACGTCGCCGACCTCGCCGCGATCTGCGCGTCGCCACGCGGACCGCGGACGCGGGTCGTTGTCGACAACACGTTCGCGACGCCGCTCCTCCAGCGCCCGCTGGCGTTGGGAGCCGACATCGTTGTGCACTCGGCGACCAAGCTCATCGGCGGGCACTCGGATCTGCTGCTGGGCGCGGCGGTGACCGCTGATGCCGGAGAGTTGCGGCGGCTTCGGGTCGCGAGGAGTCTGAATGGCGCCACCCCCGGGATGCTCGAGTGCTTTCTCGCGCTGCGCGGCTCGCGGACACTCGCGCTGCGGCTACGCCACGCTCAGGCATCGGCCGAGCAACTTGCGACGCGGTTGGCCGATAACCCTGCTGTCGACCGGGTGCGCTATCCCGGATTCGGCACGATCGTGAGCTTCGAGCTAGCCGATGCCGCCGCGGCGGATCAAGCCTGCCGCGCTACCCGGATCATCCGTCACGCGACGAGCCTCGGTGGGGTGGAAACGTGCATGGAGCGGCGCAGCGCCCATTCCGGCCAAGAGCACATACCGGCGGGTCTGATCCGGCTCAGCACCGGCTGCGAGGACCTAGAGGATCTATGGAGCGACCTCAATGCCGCGCTAGGCGGTTCGTGAACATCTCCGCATCAAGCTTGCGGTGGCGCTGTTGGGTTTGACGTTGCCAATCGGCGCAGGTGAACCGAGCGGATCATGTCGATCGTGGGCTTGACTGCGAACAGGATCGAGCCAACCAGGAAAAGCCAATCGGCAGCAGTGCTGAGCGACTTGTAGAAGAAGAACACGCTGCCGCACACAAAGCACAGAGCAGCACCGAAGTCGACCGCTGTGCGGACCACCTGGTAACGCCAATATATTTCGAGGTGGCGCGGGGTCAGATTCGTAAGTAAGGGGTGCAGTAATTTCACGGTGCGGGAGTACTCGCGTTCCGCGTGGCCAAGTCAGAGGTCCGGCTTAGAGCACCCGCCATCCGTCGCCGCAGGCGAGCGTGGAGGACCTAAGTCCGTTCTGGTGCGTCTGAGCTTGTGGTGATACCGCGTCCACCTTCGCGACCGCTGAACTCTCTGAGCAACGAGGCGCAGCCGCCGAGGAAGATCGCGAGTGCACACACGAGTCCGGCGTAGGCTGCCGGTTTCTCGCCCGGTGGAATACTGATCAAGACCCGGTAGCCCAGCCAGAGCAGTGACGCCAGGGCGAGCAGAGCGAGGATCGCACTGAACGGCAGTTGCAAGCGGGATCGCGGTTTGCCCGCGCCCAGAGCGGCGCCCCCGACCGCGAAGGCGATGGTCACCAAGATCAGCCAGCGGAGGTGGATCAGCCCGTGCCATCCATTGACGGTGCTCGTGGCGTGATCACTGGAGGTGATCGCGCCTGGCCCGAACCACTTCAATGCGAGCAGCAACACCAACAGCACCAGCGCGGACGCCGCCGCCAGCAACTGGTCGCGATGAAGCCTCGGTGGATCGAATTGCACGCGCACCCTTCTCGCTGAACGCTTCTGGGAGATGTTCGTGCGCCATCGCCGCGCTCCTCCTATAGACGCACGTCTTTCACAACACTCTCACCCACTCTGGAGGAGAATTGACGCATGAGCGAGCCAGGAAATGCTGACCCTGCGTCGCAAGTAGCACCGTTCGATCCATGGTTCAAGCGGCCTCCGAGTGCATCGAAACGCCCGACCAGCTGCAGGAGCTTCAGGACATCGACTGCCCATTGGGACAGGGGTTCCTATTCTCCAAGCCGCTTCCGGCAGCGGCGACTCACGCGCTCCTCGCTAGCGGTGAGGGATTTACCGTCGTTGCGCAGGCAACCCGCCGGTCACTCGTGCCGCTGGCGAGCGCCGCGAGCCCAACCTAGTCGCGGCCGGGCCGCAGGCGGGCCGCTCGGAGGAACGGCCCGCCCAGGGAACTCCGCCGTTTCCGGAAGCCCTACGGGACGGTCGGGAACTTGCCCGCCGTCTCCTGAGCTTCGCGCTGCGCGCTCTCGCCCTTTTCGTGGGTTGCGTTCTCGTTGGAATGGAACACGCCGCCGCGTGCCTGGCCCCCGTTCGGCGGAGCGCCCGGCATGCTGCCGTTCGCCGACGCGGTGGTCGTGGGGCGGCGGTGCTCGACGCCGCGCCGAGCACGGTGGCGCCAACGGCGCCTCCGGCCATCGAACCCACGACCATCGTGGCGAGGACTCCTCTGCGGATCATGTTCATGTCGGTCACTCCTTGCTGGTTGCCTTGACGCAGACCAGCGTCGGGGCTGTGAGTGAGAAAGCGATGTGAGCCGCGTCTGGCCTACGTAAGAGCCGAGGCGGGTCACGAGCAGCCGGCTCGCGAGCCGGCTCACCGAATCCGGACCGGCCAGTGCAAGTGCGGGGACGCCGTGGCAGGCCGCGCGCGACCGGTCGGGGACGGAGTGCGCGAGCGCGTTTGCATCCTCGCCGATCGACACGCGGCGTTGCTCCCCCGGACCGGTGCCGGCCGCAGCATCGCGCTCGGGTGAGGCGCATAGTCATCGCGCGTGGGGGAGGCACGGAACCGACACGTTCGCCATAGTGGCTGGATGGCGCCAACGGTCCTGGTGACAGGGGCGACAGGGTTCATCGGAAGCCGACTGGCGGTTGCGCTGGCCCGTTCGGGCTGGGAGGTCCGCTGCCTGGTCCGAAACAGCTCCTCGCCGGCGGCTCTGGCCCTGCGCGACCAGGGTCTCGAGCTGCGCGAGGGCGACGTGCTCAGCCCGGACACGTTGCGCGGCATCGGCCGCGGGGTCGACGTCGCGTACTACCTGATCCACTCGATGGGCCGGGGCGGTCCGAAGGACTTCGCGGCCAGTGAACGGATGGCCGCCACGGGATTCGCGACGATGGCCCGTGCCGAGGACGTGCAGCGGATCGTTTATCTGGGCGGCCTTGGCGACCGGCCTCACTCCTCCCATCTGCGAAGCCGTCATGAGACGGCGCTGGTCTTGCGCGAGCATGGGCCGGCGCTGACCTACTTTCGCGCCGGGATGGTGGTCGGCCCTCAGAGCGAGTCGTATCGCACCCTGCGGTATCTGGTCCAGCGTCTACCGGCGATGATCGCCCCGGCCTGGCTGAAGAACGCCACCCAGCCGATCGCGATCGACGACGCGCTGAGCTTCCTGGCAGCCTGTCTGTCGGTTCCCGAGTCGGTGGGTCAGGAGATCCAGATCGGCGGGCCGGATGTCCTCGCTTACGGGGAGATGCTCGATCGCATGGCCCAGGTACTCGGCCTGCGCCCGCGCCCGCGCGTGCCGGTTCCCCTGATCACGCCTTGGCTGTCCTCGCTGTGGATCGGTCTTGTCACCCCTGTCGATGCCGGCGTCGCGCGGCCGCTGATCGAGGGACTAGCCACGCCCACGGTCGTCACCGATCCTCGTGGAATGACCCTGTTCGACATCGACCCGATGGATTTCGACGAGGCGTTGCGGCGCGCGGTCGCAGAGGACCCTGAGCTAATCAGGCAGTAGCGGCACCGACGCTCCGGGATCACGGCCGACGAGCACGCCGCGGGTGATCGACGCGGCGCCAAAACGATCCCGCACTCGGTCCACCGCGCTGTCCAGCTCCCGCGCCCGGTCGACCGGCAGGCTGAGTTGCACGTTCAGCTCGTCGGTGAGGTTGGCGAGCGCGATTCCCACCAGCGTGATCCCGCGTCGCTCGATCATCGGCAGAGCGTCGGTGAGGAGGCCGTCGGCGACCCTCAGAATCGAGTGCGTCTGCGCGGTCGGCTCGCCCATCGTGCGCGACCGCGTCACGTGCGAGTAGTCCTGGAAACGCAGCCGGAGCACCACGGTCCGGCAGAGCCGCCCGGCCGCGCGCAGCCTCCGCGTTACGCGGTCGATCAACGCCGTTAGCACGGCCGCGAGCTCCCCGGGGGGACGGGACCGGCGCCCGAGCGCTCGCTGCGCGCCGATCGAGCGCCGCCGGCGGCGTGTCTGCACGGGACGCGGGTCCCGGTTGTGGGCCAGCGCATGCAGCTGGCGCCCTGAGGCGCGGCCCAGCATCGCGACGAGCGTCGCCTCATCCAGTTCGGCGGCGTCGCCCACGGTCCTCAGACCGCGCGAGCGCAGCTTCGCCGCGGTGACCTGCCCCACGCCCCACAACCGCTCGACCGCCAGCGGATGTAGGAACTCGAGTTCCCCATCCGGAGGGACCACGAGCAGACCGTCGGGCTTCGCCACGCCGCTGGCGACCTTGGCCAGGAACTTCGTCCGCGCAACCCCGACGGTGATCGGAAGGCCGACCTGTTCGCGCACGTCCCGGCGCAGCCGGCGGGCTATCTCCTCCGGTGTTCCCAGGATCTGCTCGAGACCGCGCACGTCAAGAAACGCCTCGTCGATCGACAGGCCCTCGACCAGCGGGGCAGCGTGCTCGAACACCTTGAACACGGCTCTGCTCGCCTCGGTATAGGCGGACATCCTCGGGGGCACCACCGCGGCATAGGGGCATAGACGCTTGGCCCTCGTCACCCCCATCGCCGTCATCACGCCATTTCGCTTGGCCTCGTAGCTGGCAGCCAGCACCACCCCGGCCCCCACGATCACCGGCCGGCAGTGCAGTCGGGGATCATCGCGCTGCTCGACCGAGGCGTAGAACGCGTCGAGGTCAGCGTGCAGGATCGTCGCCCGGGCGCGCATGGACACGAACAGACGTTCGCAGACGCGGCGGCGGATCGGGGCGCGGCCCTCGCAGTACCCGGGTGGGCGGGTAGCTCACAGGTGCGTCCGGCCGATCCTTCACCATGCCCGGCCCGTGCCACAGGTCCGTCTCGCCAGCCCCACCTCCCTCCGCTCGTGGCAGCGGGTGGCGCTGACCAAGATGCAGAGCTGGGGCGCTGGGCCGTTCCTCATCTCGGCCGCGCCCGGGGCGGGGAAGACCAGGCCGGCCTTGGAGTTCGCTCGCCGGCAGCTTGCCTGCGGCGGTGCCGACGCGGTGGTGATCGTGTGTCCGACCGCGCCGCTGACTCGCCAGTGGGCGCGCGCGGCCAGCGCGCTGGGGGTCGAACTGGCTCCAGACGCCGACTCACCGCGCCCGCCGAGCGGCTTTCACGGCGTGGCCGTCACCTACGCCCGCATCGCCAAGGCTCCGGTTCGCTGGGCTCGCGCGGTGCGCTCGCAGACGCTGGTGATCGCCGACGAAGCGCATCACCTGGGCGAGGAACTGGCGTGGGGAGAGGCATTCACGAAGGCGTTCGCTGGCAGCCGCCGCTGGCTGCTGCTGTCCGGGACGCCGTTTCGTTCCGACGCTGCGCCGATCCCGGGGGTCCGCTACGACGCCGGCGGCATCGCCGAGCCCGATGTCACCTACACCTATGCGGAGGCCATCGTCGACCGCATCTGTCGCCCCGTCTGCTTCGTCGCATATGACGGCACGTTGTCGTGGCGCAGCGGCGACGACGTGATCGAGTCGAGCTTCGAGACAGTGCTGACACCGCGAGAAGCGAGCCGTCGCTACCGCACGGCCATCTCCACCGAGCTGCCGGACGGGCTGCCGCGGATCCTCCGGGAGGCTGACACCAAACTCCGAGCGGTCAGGCAGAACGGTCACTCCGATGCCGGCGGCTTGGTGATCGCCGCCGACTCGAGCCACGCGCGCCGAATCGCCGCGCTGCTGCGCGAGGCGACCGGACGCGCCCCTCTGGTCGTGCTTCACGCGGAGCCGCGGGCGGCCGCGAAGCTGACGGACTTCACGCACTCGCGGGATCCGTGGATCGTGGCGGTGAACATGGTCTCTGAGGGAGTCGACATTCCGAGGCTACGGGTCGGTGTCTATGCCACAGCGGCCAAGACCCCGCTCGTGTTCCGCCAGATCGTCGGCCGATTCGTCCGCACGCTGCCCGGCCGCCCGGCGGAGGAGAGTTGGTTGTACATCCCGGCCGATCAGGTGCTCCGTGACCATGCGTCCTCGGTCGAGCAGGAGCTGCGACAAGCACTGCGTCCCGCGGACGAGCTCGGCGATGGTGCCTTCGACCGGCCCGAGCGCCGTGAGTCAGAGCTGAGCGAACCGCTCGCGTTCGTGCCGCTGAGTGCCGACGTCGCTCCGCAGATGACGCTCTTCGGCGGTCCCGCGCCGACCGTCGCCGCGACCGTGCCTGTCGCCTGGGCGATGCAGGCCGGCCCACCCCCCGCCTTCGAACGCCGGAGGATGCTGCGCAACGAGCGCCACCGCCTCGTCTCGGAGGTGAGACGACGCGATGGCACCAGTCACCAGGAAGTCAACGCTTGGCTGAATCGCAAGCTGGGCATCGCGAGCGTTGACCAGGCGACGCTCGAGGATCTCGAGCGTTCGGTGGATCTGCTCGTGAGCAAGCTGTGCAAGCGCCGCTAGCTGCGTGAGCTGCCGCGGCGGCGCGAGCTGCTGCTGCCGGAGCGGGACCCCGAACCGGACGCGCGGGTTGAACGCGCGGCCGACGACCGCGCACTCGACGAACGAGCGCCCGACGAACCTGAACTCGGCGACCCCGAACTCGACGAACGCGAACCGGTGCTGCGCGAACGCGAGGAGCTGCTCGCGCTGCGCGCGCGGGTCGAGCGCCGCGCGGACGTCCGCTGGGCCGCGGGGACGTCGGTGCGAACCACCTCTTTGACGAGCCGCTTGAGCTCCGCGTCGAGAAACTTGGCCATCCGCTCTTCGTCGCGGCGGATGTTCTTGGCCAGCTGCGCCGTCTCCTTGTCGCCGACTGCGGTGGCGAGGGTCTCGAGCCGCGTGTAGATGGCGATCTCGACGTGCTCCTCGCGGAGCTCCTCCTGCGCGTTGCGCATGTGCGTCTCAGGCTGCTCGGTGACGGCGGCGCGCGCCGTCCCGACCTGCCCCTTCACGAGAGACACCGCCTTGCCCGCCACCTCGCTCACGGCAACCGGGGCACCCGGGATCTGAAGACCGGACGCGGGCTTGCCACCACCGAGCGCCTTGATTCGGGCAGCGACGCGCTTTTTGTGGTCCTTGGTTTCGGTCAGGTGCGCGCGCAGGCGCTTCTTGTAGGTCATCTTCTGCGTCAAGGCGATGTGCGCCGTGAGGTCGACTTCCAGCTCGGCCTCTTTTGCGTACGCCTCGTTCAGCCACTGCACGAGCTTGGTGTCTCGTTCGTTCAGATTCTTGTCATCCGCCATTGGTGTGTTCCTTTCGAGTTTGGTCGGCCGTCGCCGCTCCGCTACCGCTCTTGGCCCGGAGCTCACGTTGGACCGCGGTGATAACTGTCTCGCGATTCCGGTGGGCAACTTCGTAGAGCTGCACGGCCGCAAGCTGGACCGCGTTTGCGCCGGACACGCGCGCGATGACGTCCTTCGCGTTCAGGTGAGCGTAACCGTCCCACGGCTCGGCGATCGTCACCTGCGCTCCGGCGCCATCCTCGGCGCCCGGTTCGGCAAATTCCTCGACGAGGGTGGGCTCCTCCGAGACATGCACTGACTCCGTCGGCGGCGGCGTTTGCTCCGCCGCGGGTTCGCTCGGCGTGGGGGGCGCCGGTGGGGCCGGCGGAGCAGCTTCGGGGCGGCTTGGTTCCACGCGCGGGTCGGGCGCTGAAGGTCGTCGCTCGGGCGCTCGTTTCTCGGGCGCCCGCTCCTCGGTGGCTCGCTCCTCCGTGGCGGACGCATCCACGACGGTGTCATCGCGGGAACCGCTAGACGTCGCGGTCTTGACCACGAACGACGCGAGCGCGAGCGCGCGCTCCGAGGCCTGGACGCCGCCGCGGACAGCGACGCGTGCGACGCGCAGCCCGACGCGGATCGGGAACGTGATCAGCTCGCCGGTCATCCCCCTCGTGTTACCCCGTCCGGGCGACAAGTGAAACGGGACGCTTGCAGCCTCGGCGCCATCGCTGCCGTTTGAACGGGGCACATCCGGGGCAGGCAAACTTGCGCGGATTGGAGCACATGGGGGAATCGGATCCGAGAGAACGCCACTGAGGAGAACCCGATCGTAGACCTCGACCCAAAGGCAATCCTGGGTGCCACAGCGAAACTCGTTGAGCGGTTTGGAGACGAGGCGTACTTCGCTGCCCTGTGTATCCGCAGCGGCCTCGTGGGACCGGAGTTGCCGCATCGCGTGGCCAAGCTCCTGCTCTCGTTTGAACGCTTCGGCATGCTCGGGGGCGCGGTCGCTGCCGGCGCCATCAGGCACGGTGACCGCGCGGCTGTGATTGATGAGCGCGGAGCGCTCACCTACCGGGAACTCGATCAGCGGTCCAACGCGCTGGCGAACGCGTGGCGCGAGCATGGCTTCGAGCCCGGCGAGGGCGTCGCGATCCTGGTGCGCAACCATCGCGGCTTCCTCGACGCCGTGTTCGCGGCCGCCAAGTGCGGTGCGCGGATCGTGCTGCTCAACACGTCCTTCGCCGCCCCGCAGATCCGCGAGGTCGCCGACCGCGAGGGTACGGACCTGCTCGTGTACGACCACGAGTACGGCGAGATGCTCGAGGGTGTCGATCCCCCGCGGGGTCGCTGGCGCGCCTGGACCGACGATGAGAACGACGGCGAGGACACGCTGGAGGGGTTGATCGCCGGTGCGTCGACGAGCGCTCCGCCGAAACCCGGCGTCATACCGCGGATCACTATCCTCACCAGTGGCACCACGGGAACGCCGAAGGGCGCGCCGCGCCCGGAGCCGCGCTCGCTGGCGCTGATCGGTGGGCTGCTGAGCAAGGTGCCATTCCGCGCACGTGAGACGACGGAGCTGTGCGTGCCGATGTTTCATGCGCTGGGATTCATGCAGGCGATCGTCGGCATCGCGCTGGGCTCGACGCTGGTCATCCGTCGCCGCTTCGATCCCGAGGAGACGCTCGACAGCCTCGACGAGCATCGGGCTAGCGCGATGATCGTCGTCCCGGTGATGCTCCGGCGCATGGTCGACCTCGGCGAGGAGGAGATCAAACAGCACGATCTCTCGTCGCTGAAGATCATCTTCGCTAGCGGCTCTGCGCTCGGCGCGGACCTTACTCAACGTGCGATGGAGCTCTTCGGCCCCGTCATCTACAACCTCTACGGCTCGACCGAAGTCGCCTACGCCACCATCGCCACCCCCGAAGATCTCGACGCGGATGCATCGTCGGTCGGCAAGGTCGTGCGCGGCTCGGTGGTGAAGCTCCTCGACGAGGATGGCAACGACGTGCCGCGCGGCGAGAGCGGGCGCATCTTCGTGGGCAACTTCTCCCAGTTCGAGGGTTATACCGGCGGCGGCGGCAAGGAGGCGGTCAAGGGCCTGATCTCCTCGGGCGACGTCGGCCACTTCGACGATCAGGACCGCCTGTTCATCGACGGGCGTGACGACGAGATGATCGTCTCAGGTGGCGAGAACGTCTTTCCGGCCGAAGTCGAGGAGCTGCTCGGGGCGCATGAGGCGATCGAGGAGGCGGCCGCGATCGGCGTCGACGACGAGAAGTTCGGTCAGCGCCTCAAGGCGTTCGTGGTGCTGCGGGACGGAAACGAGCTCAGCGAGGACAAGGTCAAGGACTACGTGCGCGAGAATCTCGCTCGGTACAAGGTTCCGGGCCAGGTGGTGTTCTTGGACGAGCTTCCTCGCAATCCGACCGGGAAGGTGCTCAAGGCAGAGCTTAAGGAAGCCGGGGACGATGAAGACGGGGAAGGGCAGGAGGACGAGGCCACGGACCAGCACAAGGACGGCAGCAGGCAGGAGAGGGTTTAGCCGGGGCTTGGCGTCTCCGACACCTACAACAGCGCCGCCTGAGGTTCGTAGACTCTGTGCGTGCTGATCCTGCCTCCCGGTCACGCCCGGAATGTGCTCGCCGGGCGTCGCGTCGGGCGTCGTGAGCGCTGGATGGTGGGCTCGGTTCTGGCCTCCGTGGTCGCGCTCGTGGTGGTGCTGGTGATCGCGCTCGCCAGCAGTGGCCACGTGACCAGCCAGGGGTGCGGGGACGTGAACCTGCCGTACTCCACTGGTGGGCAGGAGTTCTACGAGTGCGGCGCGCGGGCCCGCGCGATGTGCGCACAGGTCGGGGTGCCCGGGGGTTATGCGGGCGCCGCCGCTCGCGCGGTGGCGGTGCAGTGTCGTAAGGCCGGGCTGGCGGTCGGCTGACGGCCGCTGTGTGAGCGCCGCTAGGCTCCGGGCGAGATGACCGACCCGACAACGTTCCGCGCTCAGTTCCCGGTGCTCGAACGCATGTCCTACCTGAACGCGGGGACAGAGGGTCCGTTGCCGGCGCAGGTCGTGGAAGTGGTTCGCCAGCGGATCGAGCTGGAAGCCGCCGAGGGCCGCGCCGGGCGTCCGTACTTCGATGCGCTGATGCAGATGGCGGCGGAGCTGCGCGCCGGATATGCCCGCGTGCTCGGGTGCGAAGCGGCCGAGCTCGCTCTGACCGGTTCCACGACCGACGGGCTGAATACCGTGATCGCGGGGCTCGACCTGCGAGCCGGAGACGAGATCCTGACGACCGACGAGGAGCACCCGGGTCTGCTGGCGCCGCTTGGGCGCGCGCGCCGACGGGACGGAGTGACTATCAAGGTGGCGCCATTCGCGGAGCTTCCCGACGAGGTTTCAAGCGCTACCCGGCTGATCGCCTGCTCGCACGTCTCCTGGGTGAGCGGGCGAATCATGGACGTCGCGACGCTGGTTGGCACCGGGGTACCCGTGCTGCTCGATGCCGCTCAGGCGATCGGCGCCGTATCCGTCGACGTGCGTGAGCTCGGATGTGATTTCTACGCCGCCTCCGGCCAGAAATGGCTGTGCGGGCCGGAGGGCAGCGGCTGCCTGTATGTGCGCGCGGATCGTCTCGATGAACTGCTCGTCCCGTGGCCGGGCTATAGCTCGCTCGCCGACCCCCACCACGCGCTCGAGTCCGAGCCGGCCGAGTCTGCGGCTCGCCTAGACCACGGGTTTCCCGCCGGCATGAGGAGCGCATGGGCCCTGGCGTCGCTCGGTGTGTTCGAATCCGCCGGATGGCCGTGGGTTCACGAACGCGCCGCCACGCTCGCCGGTTCCCTGGCCGACCGTCTCACCGAGCGCGGCCTGAGCGTCGGACCGCGCGGGCGCTCGACGCTCGTGTCATGGAAGGCGCAGGACCCGGAGGCGGAGGTGGCGCGTCTCGCGGCGGCGGGAATCGTCGTGCGCAGCATTCCGGCGTTCGGCTTGGTCCGAGCTTCCGTTGGAGCATGGTCCTCCGAGTCGGAACTCGAACAGCTCGTCCGCCAAGTCGCGCCCTAGCCGCACAGCCACTCTCAGGCCAGGATCCGGTCCGGGTGGGTGTAAACGTTCACCCGCGACCCGCGTGCGAACCCGCACAGCGTCAGGCCCCGGTCCTCCGCGACCGAGATGGCCAGCGAGCTGGGTGCGCCGACGCCAACCAGAATCGGTGCTCCGGCCACGGCCGCCTTCTGCACGAGCTCGAACGAGAGGCGTCCGCTGACGCACAAAATCCAGCCCTCGAGCGGCACCAGGCCGTCGAGCAGCGCGCGACCGATCACCTTGTCCATCGCGTTGTGGCGGCCGACGTCCTCGCGCGTGATCAGCAGATCTCCATCGGCGCTGAACAGCCCCGTGGCGTGCAGGCCGCCGGTCGACTCGAACGTGGGCTGCTCGAGCCGTTCCGGGAGGTGGGCGACAAGCTCGCGCGGGACCTGTGGACCCGGCGCGAGGGGAGCGCTCAAGACCGCGACTTCCTCCAACGCCCCCTTACCGCACACGCCGCAGGACGACGTGGTGTAGAAGCGCCGGTTGCCAGGATCGCGCAGCAGCGGTCCGGGGACCTCGATGGTGTTGGCCGCGAGGTCCTCAGACAACGTTGCCGCTCGCGCTCCATCGATCAGGCCTTCTGTGAGCAGGAAGCCGAGAGCCAGCTCCTCATCGTTCCCGGGCGTGCGCATCGTGACCGCGAGTGGCTCGCCGTCGACGCGGATCTCAAGCGGTTCCTCGACGGCAACGACATCCTCGCGGCCGTCATGGACGACCTTGGCGAAGGAAGCCGGCATCAGCCCAGGGCGCGTTGTGAGCGCTCGATCGCCAGGTCCATTGCCGGGGTGGGAGCGCGGACGGTGGTGTCGACCAGCGTGAAGCCGTCATCCTCGCGCACTAGGTAGGCGTTCACGAACCGCACGCGCGTCAGTTGGATCAGGTTGTCCGGGACGCTGGTCGTTCTCATTGCGCCGAGCGAACAGTACGCCTAGGCACGCTGGAGCCGGGGCGCCAGCTCACGGCCGAGCAGCGCGATGAACTCGAGGTCGTCATGGGCGAGGTGCTGACACATCACACGGCTGACGCCCGCGTCCTTCAGGGCACTCAGCTGTTCGGCGGCCTGTTCGACTGTGCCGACGACCCAGCCCGCCGGCGGTGCCTCCAAAAACTGCTCGACGCTTTCACCTCGCCGCGCGGTCACGCGAGCTGCGCGCTCGCGCAGATCGCTCGCGTCGACCCCCGCGATCACTCCGGTCATGATCGAGAACGGGATCGGCTCCCGTCCCGCCTGCTCGCACGCCCCGTCGATCCGAGCCTTTCGATCGCGGATCTCGGCCAGGGTCGGGAACACCGTGTTGTACTCGTCCGCGTACCGTGCCGCCAGCGCAGCGCTCCGCGGCCCGGCCGCGCCCCCCATGATCAATGGCGGGTGGGGACGCTGGATCGGTTTGGGCTGGGCGTCGAGGTCAGACAGGGTGTAATGCCCGCCCGCGAAGGAGAACGGCTCATCTCCCCAGTTGCCGAGCACGATCTGGAGCTGCTCCGCAAGGACGTCCATGCGCTCTCTCGTGGGCGCGAACGGGAAGCCGTACGCCGCGTGCTCGCGCTCGTGCCAGCCCGCACCCAACCCCAGCTCGATGCGCCCGCCAGAGACGTGGTCGGCGGTGGTGACCAGCTTGGCCAGCAACGACGGGTGACGGAACGTGGCCGGGGAGACCATCGTGCCGAGCCGCAGGGAGGTGGTCACCGCGGCCAGCGCGTTCAGCGTGCCCCAAGCATCCAGCGCCCCGTACTCGGGATGCTGGCCGTCGAGGTTGAGGTAGTGGTCCGAGCGAAACAACGTCGGAATGCCATGCTCCTCGCAAGCGCGTGCGAGCTCGAGCCATTGCGGCCAGCTCACGCCCTCCTGGCCCTCGATCATCAAACAGAGATCCATGCGCTCAACGAGATCCCTGGTCGGTGCGTTATGCCTCGGCCGACTCTGGCTCGAGCTCGTACCAGACACAGAATCGACCGCCGTCGGTGCCGTGATCGATGCCCCAGCGGCTGGCGAGCTGCTCGACCACCATCAGGCCTCGCCCGCCGCTCTCGGTCGGGCTCTTTGGAAGTGCCTCGGGACGGAAACCGCCGCCGGAATCGAACACCTCCACCCGGACGCGATCGGGATACGAGCTGATTCGCAGCTCGATCGGCTGGCTATCGTCGGGCGGCGGATGTACCACCGCGTTGGTGACCAGCTCCGAAGTCAGCAGCACCGCGGTGGCCAGTTCCACCTCGTTGAGCCTGCGCTCGATCGCCTGCCGGACCTCTCCGCGCGCCTGGCCCGGCGCCTGAGGGTCTCGGCGCAGCTCCAGGTTGACGCGCTCGAGGAACCGCTGCTCTGGTAACGGCGTGGCTTCCTGGGGTGCCAGGGCAAGGCGCTCGGTCAGCCCGGTGATCTCGAGCAGGTCGAGCAGAGGCCTGGGCGGAGGGACGACGGTCAGCGAAAGATCGCGCTCAGTGGCACGCCGCTGGATAACGATGATGCCTCGCAGTCCGGCCGAGTCGATGAACGAGACGCCGGCGAGGTCCACCGTGAGCCGCTGGCATCCTGCATCGACCGCGCGGTCGAACTGAGCGACGACGACGTCGGCGGTGGCGCCGTCAAGCTTGCCGGCGAGCTTGAGGGTCGCCCCGAATTCCGTTTCCTCGGTGTTGATCTGAAATTCGGACACAGTTCACATGTTGCCGGTGGTCTCGGTCACTCGCGAAGAGTACGCGTCGAGGCCCCCGCGGGTGCTCGTGACGAGGGCAACTCCTGCTCGACGGGACCGGGACGCAGCGCGACCGCGGCCGTGTCGTCGAACTGGGCGTGCCGCTGGAAGTCCTCCAGCGCAGCTTCGAGCTCGACCAGCAGCGCCTCCGGGGGCAGGCCCGCGTGTTCACTCAGAACGCGTTTGAGCCGGTGAGTACCGAACCGCTCGGACTCCCCGCGGGTGTCGACCACTCCGTCGGTGAACAGAAACAGCGTCTCGCCCGGGTCGATCGGAACTGAACGCTCGACCAGGGCGGCGTCACTCCACGCCCCGAGGATCGGTCCGGTGATGCCGATCTCTCGGATCCTCCCGTCCTCACGCACGATGAACGGCGCTGGGTGCCCGGCGGAGCTGATCACCACCCTGCCTTGATGGAGCCGCACGCAGAGCGCGCTGCATAACCACATTCCCGACTGCTCCCGCAGCTCGTCGTTCAGGCGCGCAAGGATCTTGCCCGGGCTCTGCTCGTGCTTGCTCAAGAATCGCGCTCCGTGGCGGACCAGCGAGGTCATCGCCGCAGCCTCCACACCCTTTCCCGTGACGTCGCCGAGCAGCACCACCCAGCCGTCGGGGATCTGAATGAAGTCGTAAAAGTCGCCCCCGACCTCGACCTCCTCGGCCCCGCGGGCCGCGCGGTACATCGTCGCCACGTCCCACCCGTCGATCGGCGGCACGACCTTCGGCAGCAGGCTGCGCTGCAGCGTGGCGGCGATCTCGCGGCGGGCGGTGGCAAGCCTCGAATTGTCGACCGCGACCGCCGCGCGGCTGGCCAGCGCCTGCGCGAACCCCAGGTCTGACTGCGTGAACCGACGTTCCGATTCTGCCATCACCAGCGTCATCGCTCCGAGCGTGCGGCCTCCTGCCAGCAATGGCACGATCAGCACCGAGCGAAGCCCGACGGCTCGCAGCAGGCGAAGCTGCTCTTCGTCGACGGTCGCCGCGACGAGCAGCTCGTCCGCAATCTCCGGGTAGAGCTCTGCCACCCCCGTGCGCAGGACTCGCCCGACCCCGTGGTTCGGGTCAGGCTCCTCGGGTTCGTAGCGGCGCAGACGCTCCGCGAGCTCAAGCTTCTCGGCGTCCCGATGCGCGACCACGACCCGCTGACGCGTACCGCGCTCGTCCACCAGGTCCACGGCACACCAGTCCGCGATCTCGGGCACGACCAGCCAGGCGACGTGCCCGAGCGTCTCCTCGTAGTCCAGCGAGGACATCAGCGTCTCGGTGGCTCGGGCAAGGAATCGCTCCTGCAGCTCGGCTGTCTTCTCGCGTGTTACGTCTTCGATGATCGTCACCGCGGCCACGAGCTTGCCGCCCGCGTCGTGAAGCCCGGAGGCCTTCAGCAGGTTCCAGCGGACAATCCCCGTATCACGGTTGATCGTGCGAATCAGCAATGGTTCCACGGGCTTGCCGGCCAACAGACGCACCGAGGGGATGTCGTCCATCGTCACCTCACGGCCCTCCTCGTCATGGACGGTGTAGTCGCCGATGATCGACTGCGGGGGGCGGCGCTGCAGCTCGTCCAACGAGGCGAAACCCATGTGGTTCACGGCGGCGCGGTTCGCGTAGATGATGTGGTCGTGGGGGTCGCGGATCGTCACCGCCTCGGCGAGCGCGTCGAGGATCTCAGGGAAACCCGGACTTCCGCCGCGAAGCTGCGCCTCGAGCTCGTGCAGAAGCTCAGTTCTCTCGGACACATCCTGGATCCAGGCGTAGAACCGCCAGCCGTCCTCCTCGCGAACGGCGGTCACGGCCAGCTCAATCGGGAGCTCGCTGCCGTCTCGGCGAAGCCCCTCGAGATTGAACCGCTTGCGCTGCGCCGCGGCCATGGCGCCGGTATCGAGAACGCGCCTCAACGCGGCTCGGTGCTGGGAGCGGTACCGAGCGGGGACGATCAGCTCCGCCGCCTCTCTGCCAATCGCCTCACTGCGCGAATAGCCGAACACCTCCCGCGCCCGCCGGTTCCAATCGAGGATCGTTCCGTCGGCGTCGAGGGTCACAAACGCGTTGTGCGCGATCCCGAGAATCGCGCGAACTGACTCAGGCTTCACCGGCGGCCTAGAGCGGGAGTTCGTCCGGGTCCTCGCGGGTGGTCTCGAGCTCGGCCCACACGTGGGTCGTGCCCTCGAATGCTCCCCACGAGCTCGGGAGCGTCTGGACGATGTGCAAACCATGACCGCCGTCGTGGGACCCCCGCTCGCGCACGTGGATCGCGGCGCCCTGACCTTCGTCCACCACTTCCACCCTCAAGCGGTCCTCGAGCACCTGGAACCGCAGCTCGACCTCGCCGGTGCCGTGGACGTATGCGTTGTTGACGAGCTCGGAAATGACCGTCTGGGCGTCTGCGAGCACGGCCGGATCGAGTTGACCTTGGAGGTGGTCCTGCAAGAGCTCCCGCGCGACTGAGCCGCAGCTCGGGTCACGGGGCAAGGAGGAGCGAATCGTCTCAGTCATTGTGTCCTTCTGCGCCGTCGTGGACAGCGTAGCCCCGAACGCCGGGATTGACTAATGCCGCGGCCCGCAAGCCGACGCCCTCGGCCCTGCGGACGCGCCTCGCATCGCTATTGGCACTTCGCCAAGAACTGCTATTTTGAGCGCTCGCCGCCGTACACAGGCGCACCGCCGGGCAGGCGCTGCGCAGCAAGCTGAAAAAGGAGCTGATCGGACATGGCCGCCACCGATGCGTTGGTCTTCGACGCAATCCGCACCCCCCGAGGCAAGGGCAAGGTGAACGGGTCGCTGCATACCGTCAAGCCGGTCGACCTGGTGGTCGGCCTGATGCATGAGATGCTGGTTCGTAACGACCAGCTCGACCCCCGGCGGTTCGATGACGTCGTCCTGGGATGCGTGTCACCGGTCGGTGACCAGGGTGCCGACATCGCCAAGACGGCGGCCATCAAGGCCGGGCTGCCGGATACGGTCGCCGGCGTCCAGCTGAACCGCTTCTGCGCCTCCGGCCTCGAGGCCGTCAACATCGCCGCGCAGAAGGTGGCCTCCGGATGGGAGGACCTGGTGCTCGCGGGCGGCGTCGAATCGATGTCACGGGTCCCGATGGGCTCGGACGGCGGTGCGTGGGCGATGGACCCCGAGACGAACTACGACACATCGTTCGTTCCGCAGGGCATCAGCGCCGACCTGATCGCCACTGTCGAGAGCTTCAGCCGCGAGGATGTCGACGTGTACGCCGCGCAGTCGCAGGAGCGCGCCGCGGCGGCGCGGGAAGCGGGCAAGTTCGACGGTTCGGTGATCCCCGTGCGGGACATCAACGACAACGTCGTGCTCGAGCGCGACGAGTTCATTCGTCCCGGCACCACCGTGGACACGCTGTCCGAGCTGAAGCCCTCCTGCCAGATGATGGGTGAAATGGGCGGCTTTGACGCCGTCGCGCTGCAGAAGTACCACTGGATCGAGAAGATCGAGCACGTCCACACGCCCGGTAACTCCTCCGGGATCGTCGACGGGGCCTCGCTGATGATGATCGGCAACGAGCAAACCGCTCGTGAGCAGGGACTTCAGCCCAAGGCGAGGATTCTCGCCACCGCGGTCTCGGGCGCGGATCCGACGATCATGCTCACTGGTCCCGCCCCGGCCAGCCGGAAGGCGCTGGCCAAAGCCGGCCTCAGCGTCGATGACCTCGACCTGGTCGAGATCAACGAGGCCTTCGCCGCGGTTGTCCTGCGGTTCGTCAAGGACATGGGCCTCGACATGAGCAAGGTCAACGTGAACTGCGGCGCGATCGCGATGGGCCACCCCCTCTGGGCCACCGGGGCGATGACCCTCGGCACGCTGATCGACGAGTTGCACCGGACAGGCGGCAGGTACGGCCTGGCGACGCTGTGCGTCGGCGGCGGTATGGGAATCGCGACGGTCGTGGAGGCCATCTAGATGAGTTCTGAGAGCGGCACCATCCGCTGGGATCGTGACGAGGACGGGATCGTCGTCCTCACCCTCGACGATCCCAATCAGTCGGCCAACACGATGAACGCGGCCTATAAGGCCTCGATGTCCGCCACGGTCGACCGGCTCGAGGCAGAGAATGACGAGATCACCGGCGTGGTCATCACGTCGGCCAAGAAGACGTTCTTCGCCGGTGGCGACCTCAACGACCTGAAGCTCGCCACCAAGGAGCAGGCGGCCGAGATCGGCGAGGGCATCCGGGACATCAAGCGGCAGCTGCGACGCCTTGAGACGCTCGGGAAGCCCGTGGTCGCGGCGATCAACGGCGCCGCGCTCGGCGGCGGCCTGGAGATATGCCTGGCCTGTCACCATCGGATTGCCGTCGATGATCCAAAGGTCCAGCTTGGCTTCCCGGAGGTGCAGCTGGGGTTGCTACCGGGCGCGGGCGGCGTGGTTCGCACGGTGCGGATGCTCGGGATCGTCGAGGCTCTGATGCAGCTGCTGCTTCAGGGGCAGCGTCACCGGCCGGCCAAGGCGATGGAGCTGGGGATCCTCGATCAGGTCGTGGTTTCCCGTGATGAGTTGGTGCCGGCGGCGAAGCAATGGATCAAGGCGAATCCCGCGGCGGTGCAGCCCTGGGATGTCAAGGGCTACAAGCTCCCCGGCGGCGCTCCGAGCAATCCCAAGCTCGCGCAGAACCTGCCCGCCTTTCCGGCCAACTTGCGCAAGCAGCTGAAGGGGGCGAACTACCCGGCTCCGCACCACATCATGGCGGCGGCGGTCGAGGGCGCCCAGGTCGATTTTGACAACGCGATCGAGATCGAAGGTCGGTACTTCGTCGACCTGGTCACCGGGCAGGTGTCCAAGAACATGATCCAGGCGTTCTTCTTCGACATGCAGCGGGTGAACGGCTCGCGGGGCCGCCCGGAGGGAATTGAGCCGTTCAAGCCGGGCAAGATGGTCGTGCTCGGCGCCGGGATGATGGGTGCCGCGATCGCCTACGTGTCGGCGAAGGCCGGGATTGAGGTGGTCCTGAAGGACGTTTCGCAGGAGGCGGCTGAGCGCGGCAAGCAGTATTCGGTCCAGCTGGTCGAGAAGGCGATTTCACGTGGTCGATCCACACAGCAGCACGGGGACGACCTACTGGCGCGAATCACGCCGACCGCCGACCCCGCCGACGCCGCCGACGCGGAGCTGGTGATCGAGGCGGTGTTCGAGGACCCGAAGGTCAAGGCGCAGGTGTTTGCGGAGATCGAGCCACACCTCGCCCACGGGGCGTTGCTCGGGTCGAACACGTCGACGCTGCCGATCACCGGACTGTCCGAGGGAGTCTCGCGGCCGGAGGAGTTCATCGGACTGCACTTCTTCAGTCCGGTGGACAAGATGCCGCTGCTGGAGATCATCAAGGGCGAGAAGACCTCGGAGGAGACGCTGTACCGCTCGCTCGACGTCGCCAAGCTGATCAAGAAGACGCCGATCGTGGTCAACGACAGCCGCGGATTCTTCACCAGCCGGGTGATCGGCACATTCATCAACGAGGGCATCGCGATGTTGACCGAGGGCGTTCCGGCTCCGACGATCGAGCAGGCCTCGTCCCAGGCGGGATATCCGGCTCCGGTGCTGCAGCTATCGGACGAGCTGAACCTCAAGCTGATGCGCAAGATCCGCGTAGCCGCGAAGGAGGCCGCCGACTCCGCCTCCAGTGGTTGGGACGCGCATCCCTCAGAGCAGGTCATCGACCGGATGCTGGATGAGTTCGATCGCCCCGGAAGGCTCGAGGGGCGTGGCTTCTATGAGTACGCCGACGGGAAGCGGACGGGTCTGTGGAAGGGTCTGCGCGATGCCTTCCCGTCGGTTGACGATCCCTCGGCGATCTCGCTTCGGGACTTGGAGGAGCGGATGCTGTTCGCCGAGGCGATCGAGTCGGTCAAATGCGTCGAAGAGGGCGTGATCGAGTCCGTGGCCGACGCCAACATCGGCTCCATCCTGGGGATCGGATTTCCCGGCTGGACCGGGGGCGTCCTGCAGTACATCAACGGCTACGGCTCGCAGGATGACTCGGACGCCGGCGGCCGGGGACCGGCCGCATTCGTGGCTCGCGCCCGTGAGCTGGCCGAGCGTTACGGCGAGCGCTTCACTCCACCCGCCTCGCTGGTCGAGAAGGCCGAGCGCGGCGAGCTGTACGCCGACGAAGTAGCAGTCGTGGCCTAACCGGCCATGCCCGCATCAGCGCTGGGCGGCCCGGGGCGGGCGCCCACCGCACACCAGTAATACTGAGGGTGTGCCGTTGCGAGTGATGCCCCACGTCGGCCGCGCTGTGATCGTGGTGTATCTCGACTCCCGGGTCCGTGGCGCGATCAGCGAGGTGCTGGAGGACGGGCGGCGGGTTCTCGTCACCACCGAAGAGGGCGAACGGCTCGGCTTTGTGCTCAACCGGGCCACCGCAGCGTTCACGGCCGAGCGGGTGCGCAGCGGTCCGCGTCTGATCTTCGAGGGCGAGCGCGAGCCCGATCCGGACTGACGGGCTAGCTCTCCAGACCGTGGTCCGGTAATTGTGACTTGACCGGGCTCTCCGGGTTCAGCAACACTCCGAGTCTGTGAACGCCTCCGCTCCGGCCACCGGGTATTTGGCCAGCCCGTCCTACGCCCACGGTGCGGGCGCCAGGCCGCTGCTGGGGGACACGATCGGCGCGAACCTCGAGCGGACAGCGGCCGTCCATCCTGACCGGGAGGCCATCGTCAGCTGCCATCAGGGGTTGCGCCTGAGCTACGCGGAGTTCGACGCCCAGGTCGATCAGCTGGCGCGCGGAATGATGGCCGCCGGGCTCGAGATCGGCGATCGGGTCGGGATCTGGAGCCCGAACCGGATCGAGTGGGCGCTGGTGCAATACGCGAGCGCCAAGGCCGGGGCGATCCTCGTCAGTGTCAATCCGGCGTACCGCGTACACGAGCTTCGCTACGCACTGGCCCAATCAGGCTGCAAGATGCTGATCGCCGCCGCGCAGACACCGACCAGCGACTACCGCACGATGGCCGGGGAGGTGCGTGGCGAGCTCCCCGACCTCCAGCGGAGCGTGTTCTTCGACACCGACTCCTGGGGTGAATTGATCGTCGCCGGCGACAGCGTGTCCGTCGAGGAGCTGCGTGAGCGCTCGACGGGCCTCGACGCCAGCGACCCGATCAACATCCAGTACACGAGCGGTACGACCGGATTCCCAAAGGGGGCGACGCTCAGCCACCACAACATCCTCAACAACGGCTACTTCGTGGGCGAAGGATGCGCCATCACCGAACACGATCGGATCTGCGTGCCGGTGCCCTACTACCACTGCTTCGGCATGGTGATGGGCAATCTCGCCGCCACGTCCCACGGCGCCTGTGTGGTCCTGCCGGCTGAGCAGTTCGAGCCCGCCGCCGTGCTGGATGCCGTGCAGGCCGAGGCGTGCACAGCGCTCTACGGGGTGCCGACGATGTTCATCGCCGAGCTCGATCATCCGGACTTCTCGAGCTATGACCTGAGCTCGCTGCGAACCGGGATCATGGCCGGCGCGCCGTGTCCGATCGAGGTGATGCGCCGCGTGATCAAACGGATGCACATGAGCGAGGTCACGATTTGCTACGGCATGACAGAGACTTCGCCGGTTTCCACGCAGACCGGGGCCGCGGATGACCTCGAGCACCGGACCGCCACCGTCGGAAGCGTGATCCCGCACGTGGAGATCCGGGTCGCCGATCCCGAGACCGGCCGGACGCTCCCGCGCGGGACCTCGGGCGAGTTTCAGACCCGCGGCTACAGCGTGATGCTGGGCTACTGGGACGACCAGGACCGGACCGCCGAGGCAATCGACCGCGCGCGGTGGATGCACACCGGCGACCTCGCCGTGATGGCGCAGGACGGCTACGTGAAGATCGTCGGCAGGATCAAGGACATGATCATCCGGGGCGGTGAGAACGTCTATCCGCGGGAGATCGAGGAGTTTCTCTATACGCATCCGGACGTCGCCGACGTACAGGTGATAGGGGTCCCGGACGAGCGCTACGGCGAGGAGATCATGGCCTGGGTCATGACCCGCGACGGGGCCGACCTCGACCCAGAGGCTCTGCGCGAATTCTGCCGTGGCAAGATCGCGCATTTCAAGGTGCCGCGGTACATCTCGGTGTGTGGGGAATTCCCGATGACCGTGACGGGCAAGGTCCAGAAGTACAAGTTGCGCGAGCAGGCGATCGAGGAGCTGGGGCTGCAGGTCGCCGCCGGGTTCGACACCGCCTGAGTCCTCACGCGTCCATCGCGCGCGGGAGCAGCGCGAGTTGCACCAGACGGTCTCGCAGCTGCTCCGGGTCACGGAACTCGATCGGCGTCATCCCCAGGCTCGCCGCGGCCTCCAGATTCTGGGCGGAGTCGTCGATCATCACCGTCGTGCGCGGATCGAGTCCGAAGCGGTCGAGCACGCGACGAAAGATCTCGACGTCGGGCTTGACCACCCCCTCGGACGATGAGACGACGGTACCATCGAACCAGCTCAGGAACGGATAGCGTGGGCCGCGTGCCACTCCAAGGTGCAGACCTCGGTCAGGAACCGCTCCATCTCCGCCTCGTCGTTGAACAGCTTGCGGTAGAGATTCCGGGGGTCCCACTCGCGCAGCACCCCGCCGATGTCGAACACGACCGTGTCGATGGGCCGATGGGCGGGCGGCAGTGGCATCGCGACAGCGGATGGTCTCACGGCGCTGTCGAGCGCAGGGCCAGATCACCGTCATCTCGACGATCGTGTCGCTGGCCTGGAGCGCTGGCTGATTGGCGGGCCGACCAGCCTGCGCATACGCTCGTGGGCAGCGATGGCCACCAGACCAGCCAACGGCGTTCCCTCCCTCCAGTGGCCTGACGCTGACGTCCACCATCGTCTGACCGGGAGCGGCCGGGGGTGACCAACGGTCTCGAGCTCGCCGTGGCGCTGTTGGTCCTGGCGGCGACGCTCGCCGTCGCGGTGGCACGCCCACCGTATTTGTCCGAGGCGCTCGCTGCCTGTGGCGGTGCGGTTCTTCTCGTGGGTGTTGGCGCTATCGGTCTTTCCGGGGCTGGCGATGCGCTTGCGGATTTGGGGCCGACGGTTGGTTTTCTGGTGGCGATGCTGCTGATCGCTGACGGTTGTCGGCGCGAGGGGCTGTTTGACGCGATGGGCGCGGTGATAGCTCGCGGCTCGGGGGGGAGCCCGCAGCGACTGCTGGCGTTTGTGTTCGTGATCGCGACGGCGATCACGGCAGTCCTCAGCCTCGATGCCACGATCGTGCTGCTCACGCCCGTTGTGTTCGTGACGGCGGCGCGCATGCGCACGAGCGCCAATCCACACGTCTACGCGTGCGCGCATCTGGCCAACTCGGCGTCGCTGCTACTGCCGGTGTCCAATCTCACCAACCTGCTGGCGTTCCACGCGAGCAAGCTGTCATTCCTGCACTTCGCTGGGCTGATGGTCCTACCCACGATTGCCGCGGTGGGTGTGGAGTGGGTGGTGTTCAGGCGCTTCTTCGCGGTCGATCTGACACGCCCGCGCCGTCCGGCCGCCCGGCCAGCACGGCCGGAGTTGCCGCGCTTCGCGCTCGTGGTGCTCGCCTTCACGCTGACGGGCTTCGCCCTGAGCTCGGTGGTCGGGATCGAGCCGGTCTGGTTCGCGGCGGCGGGCGCCGCGGCGATTTCGATCCCCGCGGTCGTCGGCAAGACAGCGACCCCGCTTCAGCTGGCACGGGCCGCCGAGCCCGGCTTTCTGATCTTCGTCCTCGGGCTCGGGGTGATCGTTCACGCGGCGAGCGCCAACGGCCTGGATACCGCGGTCCGCGCCGTCCTCCCGGCGGGCGGCTCGCTGCCCGACCTGCTCGCGATAGCCGCGCTGAGCGCGATCCTCGCGAACCTCGTCAACAACCTGCCGGCGACACTGATGCTCGTCCCGGTCGCGGCCTCCGTCGGCCCCGGACCTGTCCTCGCGACTCTGATCGGCGTCAATGTCGGCCCTAACCTCACCTACGTCGGATCGCTCGCCACGCTCCTCTGGCGACGCGTCCTGCGCGCCGAGGACACCGACGTTGAGCTGGGCGAGTTCCTTCGCCTGGGTGCGCTGACCGTGCCGGCAGCGCTTATCGCGGCGACCGTGCTCCTATGGTTAGCTCTCAAGGCCTGAAACAGTTATGCGCGCGCTCGTCTGGATCATCGAAGACTCATGGCAGGCCACCGTCGCCGCCGCCGCTGAGTTCCTCCTGAGCGACGCGGAGATCACGCTTCTGCACGTCGCGAACACCGAACCCGAAACGGTCGCGCGCGGGGCCCGCCGCGGGCTGCTAGGCCGACACCCACCGACACCCACGATCCCCGAGCCGCTTCGGGAGATCTCCGCCCAAGCCGCCAATCAGCTACTCGCCGAAGCACAGACGCGCCTCGGGCGCCCAGCCACAATCCGGGCGCGCCGCGGGCGCGTCGAACGCGAGGTCGTGGCTGCCGCCGAGGGCATGGACATTCTCGTCGTGGCCCGCGACGGAGACCGCCAGCGGCTCGGACCGCGCAGCCTTGGCCCCGCGACGCGCTTCGTCATCGACCACGCGCCCTGCCGAGTACTGCTCATCTGGCCCGACACAGCGCCCGAGCTGACCACGATCCCGCCACCCGGGGTCGCCCCGTCTCACGCCCCGCCGCGCCACTGACCACTCCGCCCCGCAGCGGTGCTGCCCAGCGAACTCCTGACCATAGGCAGGGGCACGCCGTAAAGCGGGAGCGACGGGACTCGAACCCGCGACCTCCGGCGTGACAGTCCGGCGCTCAACCGACGGAATACCCTGTAAATAGCAATTTCTAATCACGTCTGGTCACCGTTAGGTCATCGTTTCTATTTTTGAACTTCGGCTCGGACACCGCGTCGCAACCGCCGCTTCGGGCACAACCATCAATCCTGCCGACTGGACCGGACATCACGCGCCGAGACTCCTGCTGGCCGCCGTCTCCGCCGACGCTATGAAGTTCTCAAGTTCTTGCAGAGCCGCCTTCGTGAACTCTCCGGTGGCGTGGGCGTACTTGCGCGTAGTTGTGTTGACTTGCTCGCCGCCGGCACGCAGCGAATGGCCCATCCAGGCAGACACCTCGATGAGGGGGATCCCGGCGGCAAGGAGGCGCGACGAGAACGTGTGTCGCGCGTCGTAGAGCGTGAAGTGGGTTTCCGATGCGACCTGTGCCGGCTCCCAAACATTCCGATAGAAGTTGCGGTGAGCCCAGTAATACCCTCGCGGGGATGGGTAGAGGCGTCCTTCGATGTCGGCGGGAACCGACTCGACCATCCGGATCAGGCTTGCCGGGAAGAGCGTCCATCGACCTCTGCGCTCGCGGTCGCGTACGTGGTGGGTCGTCTTTAGTCCCGTTTCAAGCTTCCCGTACTTGTTGACGGTCTGGTGGACGTACAGCATCTGCCGCTGCCGATCCAGGTCGGCGCGCGCAAGCGCGAAAAGCTCGCCGGGGCGCACCCCGGTGAGGAAGGTGGTCCAGCACACGGCGCGGTGTCGCGGCGGTACGGCGCGCATGAAGGCGCCCACCTCGACCGCAGGGACCGCGCGTCGCTTCGTTGGAGTGCGTACGGGGTTCAGCCTGGGATCGTTTGGCCGAACCCGGATTCCGTGGGCGGGGTTCGCGTCAAGGAGCTCAACATCGACGGCGTCGCGGAGCATCGCCGAGAAGGCGGTGAAAGCTCCGTCGATCGTATCCTTGGCGAGGCCAGACTTCAGGAGCTCGGTTTGGACGTGCCGTAGCGACGCCCTCCGGAGTTCGGTGATCGGAAAGCGACCTTTGCGCGGGAGGTGGGGGACGATGTATCTGCTAATTCGCTCGCTGTTGGTCTGCTGAGTCCGCGGGTGGCGAGGGAAGCGTTCGAGCCACTCGTCGAAGAAATCGACGAGCAGCGGAGCAGCCCCGGACTGAGGCGCCCGCCGCAACGCTTCAGAGATCGCTTTCTGAGCATCCCGTTTGCGCTCGTATCGACCGGCTTGGAGCACCCGTCCGTCGGGCGCCGTGTAGCGAGCGAGCCAGAGACCCGTCCGCGGGCATTTGACTGGTTGTCTCACGGGGCCTACTCCTTCCTACTCCTGATGAACCGTTCGATGTCCTCGATGCGGAAGCGACGGTGCCCGCTGATCCGGTAGGTCGGGAGCTCACCCGCCTGAACGAGTCGATCCAGCGTGCGCTTGCTGACCGCGAGGTAGACGGCAGTGTCATCGCGAGTCAGCATTGGTCGCACCGCGGTCATCTCGCTCGCTCCCGCATGCTGAGGATTGTCAACGGACATGGTCATTCTGTCTCCGTTCTTCGATCTGTGTTCACGCTGTCGATCAGCTCATTAGTCGTGATCTGCGCGGCGCTGCGGCGGTCGTGCAGCCAGCTCGTGAGGTCATAGCCGTCGTTTCCCCCGGGTGCCAGGTCCAGTACTCGGACCACGCTGAGTGACGAGAGGTCGCCCTCGATCGCCGCGGCGGCGGCACGTCCTTGCTCGTCGCAGTCCATGACGACGGTCACGTAGCGGCCGGAGAGAAGCGGTGCCCACGCGGCTTGCCATCCGTCGACGCCTGGCACAGCGATGGCGGGTAGGCCTCGCGATCGTGCTGCGATCATGTCGGGCTCCCCCTCGACGAGCAGCACTTGTTCGGACGGTTCGGCGGAGGGGTGTGGGAGCAGCGCCCGACACGAGCCTGGCGCCGCGAGCATCTTGGGCTCATCGGATTTCGGCCATGGCTGGTAGCGGAGGAGTCCGATCAGTCGGCGTGTGTCGTCCCGGACGGGAATAGTGATGCGGTTGCGGTCGAGTCCGAGCTCGAGCTCGAGCATCGTGGCGTAGAGCCAGCCCCGCTCCCGGGCGAGCTTGGCGATGAGGTCGGTGTCGGCGGCGAGCATGGCTTGCCAGCGCTCGATGTCTTCCCTCGTGGGGCGCAGTGGCGTGCGTGGAGGTTGGGCTGGCCGCATGGAGATGGAGCGGGGACGGGGGCCGCGTTTGGCGTTGGCGTTCCGGTACGCGCGGTGCTCGGTCAGCCGGTAGGCGACCATCAGGTCGATCGCCGCCCGGTCGGAACAGCCGCGTGCCGTGGCGGCGTCGAAGGCACCGCCTTTGGCGCCGCAGGCGTGGCAGTGCCAGGCGCCGTGGTCGAGGTTGACCGAGCAGGACGGGTCGCGGTCGCCGCGGCGGTGAGCGTCGGGGTCCGCGAAGCACTGGACCGAGGCCTCGGTGAGTGCCCACCCGGGCAGCTCAATCCCGAGCGCTTGGTAGTACCCGCGGATGTCGGCGCCGGGGAGCGTGAGCGTCATCGTTCGTCTCCTGTGCCGCTTGAGACAGCCGGCGTGATCCGCCTGTACAGGTGGCAGGCGGTGACCCAGCGACGGAAGTAGTACATCTCAAAGCCGTAAGGGAATTTGGCTGGCCAGCGGTCGACGCCCCAGAAGTGCGCCGCCCATCGCATGACCGTGTCCTCGCTCGAGGACCAAGCCCGGCGACGGTCCTCAAGCTCGTTGATGACCGGAGCGATCGACACATCGGCGAGCACGTGCTGGGCGAGCGCGAGCCACACCTGGTCGCAGCCGGTGAGCAGGTAGACGGCGGCTTGCCACTCGCCCATGTCTGCTGGGTAATGCAGCGAGGCCAGGGCGAACGCGGGATCGCCCGCGCGGAGCTGGTCGAGCCAGACGTTGAACTGCTGTGTGTGGTCACGCGATCGGGCGAGCAGATCCTCGAGCGGCTCGTCGTCATGCAGCTGCACGATCGTCCTGCCTTTCGGTGAGGTAGATGACGTTGTCGGAGAGGTCGTCGGCTGCCTCGGCCCATTCGGGCGTTCGCATCACGATCCATGCGAACTCGCCGCCGAGCAGGGGCACCTCGTCCTGCGCACGGGAGCTCCACCGGGACAGCTGGTAGAGCGTCAGATCGCCGCGCCACATAGCCGCGACGCGTTCTGTTGAACTCATCGCCCATAACGCGTCGAGCTGCTGCTCGCGCGCCTGGTCGATAGGGATGTTCA
>JBPCMW010000062.1:0-20758 GCA_051001875.1 Solirubrobacteraceae bacterium
GTGCCGCTGAGCGGCACGGGCCCGGCCGAAAGGACGAACCTGGTAGGGCTGGGGGCCGTCCAGAAGATCCGCGAGAAAGGGGGCGATGCTCGCGGACCCGTTGACGTCCTTGTCGCAGACAAGCATAGCGCCAGCGGCCTAAACGCGAGCTGACTCCCGGTCCGGAAAGCGGCATATTCGTGAGCAATAGCGCAACCCGGACGCGCGAATTCCGTTCAGGCACGTAACGTTTCCGTTCCGATCTTCGCGGAAAGCAGAATCAGAGTAAATGCGCCCCGAGGGCTCACTCCATACCCAACCGAATCCCGTCGAGCGCCCAGGCACCGTTGACGTGCTCGACGTTCCGCTGGCTCTGACGGACTACGCGCGGACGCTCAGGTGGATGAGCGAGATGATCGAACAGGACGCCCGGGGCTACGTGTGCGTGTGCAACGTCCACACGGTGATGGCCTCGCGCGAGGACTCCGAGTTGCGCGATTCGCTGCTCGCCTCCTCGGTCAACGTGCCCGACGGCCAGCCGCTGGTATGGGCGATCAACTCGCTCGGCCATTCGCTGGCCGGACGCGTGTACGGACCCGAGTTGATGTCCCGCGCCTGCGCTCGGGCGGCAGAGCAGGGTCATCGCTTCTACCTCTACGGCGGTCGCAATCAGGGAGCGCTGGTCCAGCTCGCGCTGAATCTGCGCAAGAGCCATCCCGGAGTGCGGATCGTCGGCGGCTACTCGCCCCCGCACCGGCCGCTCAACGATGAGGAGCGGGACGCGGTCGTCGATGAGATCAATCGCTCACGGGCCGACGTCGTGTGGGTGGGGATCGGAGTTCCCAAGCAGGAGAAGTGGATGGCGCAGATGCGTCCGCTGCTCGACGTGCCGCTGCTCGTGGGCGTCGGTGCCGCGTTCGACTTCCACGCCGGGCTGGTTCCGCAGGCGCCAAACTGGCTCCAGGAGGCCGGACTCGAGTGGGCATACCGACTCGCCCACGAACCTCGCCGGCTGTGGCGCCGGTACCTCCGGTACAACCCCCGCTTCCTGAGCGCGTTCGCCCGCCAGCTCGCGGAGCACCGGCGCCTGTCGTAGCGCAGCGGCCCGCGCCACAATCCAGGCGTGCCGGACCTACCGACAGTCACCGTGGTCATCCCGACCCGGCACCGCCCCGCGTACCTCGACATCACGCTGAGCTCGGTGGTGCCGCAGGCCAGGCAGGCCGGAGCAGAGGTTCTCGTGGTCAGCGACGGCCCTGATCCGACCACCGCCGAGGTCACCGCCCGTCACGAGGTGCGATTCTTCGCCCTGCCCTCAGCCGACGGAGCGAACGCCGCGCGCAACCACGCAGTGGCGAGGGCGAAAAGTGAGCTGATCGTGCTGATCGACGACGACGTGGACGCGCCGGCCGGTTGGCTGTCGGCGATTCTCGACGGGGTAAGCGCGGCGGCTGACCACGACGTGTTCGGCGGACCGATTCGAGCCCGGCTCGAGGGTGGTGGTCCTCGTGCCTGCGGCCGGGAACCCGCCCCAGTCACGACCCTGGAGCGGGGGGATCAGGACCGAGACGTTGACTTCGTCTGGAGCGCCAACATGGCAATCAGGAAGTCCGCGTTGGATCGCGTCGGCCCATTTGACGAGTCGATCTTCGTGCGGGGCGACGAGGAGGACTGGCAGCGCCGTTACCGGGCCCGCGGAGGCCGCATTCGCTACCTCGCTCGCGCCGGCCTGGTGCACCGGCGCGCTCCGGAGGACTCCACGCTCCGTGCCTTGGGGCGAGCGGCCTACCGGCAGGGCCGGGCAGCCAGGCGCTACGACGCCCGCAAACGCACGCGGCCTCCGATCACCGCTGAGCTGCGCACGCTGGCCGGCTGCGCCTGGCACACCGTCCGTCGCCGCTGTGCGATCGGCATCGTCATGGGTGCCCATACCGCAGGCCGTCTGCGCGAGGCGATCGCAGAGCGGGCACACAGCTCATGAGCGACGACTTTCTCTCGGGCACCAGCGGGCAGGTCGCCGGCATCCGGGTGAGCACCGCCGCGATCGTTGCCGACGTGCTCGACGATGCCGTTGACCGCATCAGGTTTCAGCGCACGCGCCTACGCCGCTCCTCATCCTCGCTGCCTCGCCGCAGGGTGCTGACGCTGGCGATCGAGCGCGCCGACGTTCCCAACCTGCTCGAGGCGGCGCGTGTCGAGCTGCACGAGTCACGCCACGAGGTCCATTTCGCCAGCACGGACGCCGGCGATGCAGGCAAGTTCGAGAACCTCAACTCGCTGCTGGGCGAGCACCCGGCCGACGGGTTCGACTGGCTGCTCGTGATCGATGATGACGTCACGCTGCCCCATGACTTCTTGGACAACTTCCTGTTCCTGGCCGAGCGGTTCGACCTGCAGCTGGCGCAGCCGGCACACCGTCACCGCTCGCACGCCGCCTGGGAGATCACCCGCCGCCGCCGCGGCCTGGTTCTGCGAGAGACCGCGTTCATGGAGATCGGACCGGTGTTCGCGTTCCGTGCGCCGGTGTTCGAACGGCTGCTGCCGTTCCCCCCGCTCCGGGTGGGCTGGGGGCTGGATGTTCACTGGTCAGCGATCGCCCGCGAGCACGGCTGGCGGATCGGCGTGGTCGACGCGACCGCCATCCGCCATAGCACGAGACCGATCGCCGCCTCGTACGATCGCGGCGACGCGATTGCCGAGGGCCGGCGCTTTCTCGCCGGCCGGCCGTACACCACGGCCGCCGACGCGCAGCGCACGCTGACGGCTTACCGCAGCTGGCGAACGCGGTGAAGGTCCTCGTCCTCGCCGAGTACTACCCGACCGCCGCAGACCCGTCGCGGGGAGTCTGGGCGCACCGTCAGGCGCTCGCCGCTCGCGACGCCGGCGCGGACATGCGGGTGCTCGTGCTGTACCGGCCGCTCCCGCCGCTGTCCAGCCTCCGCGAGCGTGACGTCGCGACGGCCTGGCAGGCGCTCCGCCAGCCCGCGCGCGCCGAGCTCGACGGGCTCGTGGTCGAGTACGTCCGTTATCTGTCGCCGCCGAGGCCCTGGAGCTACGGGAGCTGGGGGGCGTGGGCGGCGCCGGCGGTGGCCCGGGCGCTGCGACGGGTTCGCCAGAGCTTTTCAGCAGACCTGATCCACGCTCACTACGCCGTTCCGGCGGGCGACGCGGTCCGCCGTGCCGCACCGCGGAGGCCGCTGCTGATCTCGGTCCACGGACACGACGTCTACGGGGAATTGGCCCGGACGCCCAACGTCCGGGCCGCCCTGGCGCACGCGGACCTGGTGCTGGCCAACAGCCGCGGGACCGCCACCCGGAGCACGGCGCACGGCGCACGTGAGACCAGGGTTGTGCACCTCGGTGCACCGTTACCGCCGGCGCCCGGGGCAGAGCCCTCCGTACCGACGCTCGTGACGGTCGGCAACCTGGTAGCGCGCAAGCGTCATGACGACGTGATCGGCGCGCTCGCGCTGCTCCGCGAGCGCTGGCCCGAGTTGCGCTACGTGGTCGTTGGCGATGGCCCCGAGCGGGAGCGGCTGCGAGCGCTCGTGGTCCACCATGGCTTGCAGAACCGAGTCGAACTGCGGGGGCGACTCGCGCACGAGCATGCGCTCGCGGCCGCGGGCACAGCCTCGCTGTTCGTTCTGCCCAGCGTCGACGAGGCCTTCGGTGTGGCGTACGTCGAGGCGATGGCGGCCGGCGTGCCGGCGATCGGCTGCGCGGGCGAGGACGGCCCGGAGGAGATTGCCGCCGCCGGCGGTGGAATCGAGCTGGTCCCGCCCCAGGACCCGCGCGCCATGGCGGACAGGATCGACGCGCTGTTGGGCGATCCGCTGCGGCTGCGCGCGCTCCGAGACGCCGCGCGGGAGAACGTGGCGAGATCGTTCACCTGGGAGCGCTGCGGCCGGGAGACCGTGAGAGCCTATGAGGACGTTCTGGCCGGAGGCTCAGCGCGACCGGCGCCCACCGCACCGCCCCCTTAGAAGTGACCGCGCGGCCGCCCTACACTGCGGCCGTTATCACGACCGAAGCCTCGTCCATCCCGGAGCAGCTTGGCTGCGAGCCGTACAACCCGCAGAACCTGCTCGACCGCCTGAGCCGGCCGTCGACGCTCGAGCATCACTACCGGCACATGATGGAGCGCGAGCGGATACTGCTGGAACGCCACCTGGGAATGACCAGCGGCCGAGTCCTGTCCGTGGGGGCAGGCTGGCATCCCGGCCGGCACATCTTCCCGGCTCCGGATTTTCATCTCACCGCGGTCGACGCCGATCCCGCTCGGGTCGCCGGAGTGCTCGAGACCGGGCGTGCCGACGACGCGCTCCGTGGGTACGCGGGCGAACTCGACCTGCCGGCCGCCTCGTTCGACGTCGTCCTTTATCGGCTGGTCCTGCATCACATCGCCTACCAGGGGCCGCTTGCCCCGTCGATGGAGGAGGCCGCGCGGCTGCTCACCCCGGGTGGTTCGCTGGTCGCGATCGAGCCCGGGTTGTGGCACCCGGTCGGCCTTGCGCTGGCGATGTCCAACCGCGCCGGACTGGCCACGCGGGTCCACGGCACCCCGGACGACATCCCGCTTTCGCCGCGACTGCTGCTCGCGGAGTCACGTGCAGCCGGGCTCGTACCGGAGCTGCATGCGGTCACGTATACGTGGCGGCGGATGCCGCCGCTGCTTCAGCGGGCGCTGGCCCCGGCTGACGCGCTTGGGTCCCGCCCGCGAGCGGCCGCGCTCGCCCACACGCTGCTGCTGATCGCGCGTAAGCCCGGCTGAGGGAAGGCGCTCGCCCGTCCGGCGCACGGCCCGGAGATGGCGAGCCCGAGGCGAGCCGTTGCTACGCTCGCCGCGTGTCGTCTCTCGCCACGGCGCTTCGCCGCGCCGCGCCCGGAGCACCCCGGGCGACACATTCAGCCCGCGCCCTCGGATCGCGCCTGGGCCCGGATACGGTCGTTGGACTGGCGCTGGTCGCCTGTCTGACCCTGATCGCGTTCGTCACCGCCGGCGGGGTCGACCTCGCCCGCAACACGTGGGTCGAGATCGCGCTCCTCGTGCTGGCCGCCGGCCTCGCGGTGACCTTGATCGCGTACTCGCCATCGGGACGTCCGTGGGGAGCGATGAGCGCCGTCCTGTTCGCCGGGGTGGCCGCCCTCACCGCCCTCTCGATCTCCTGGTCGGTCCAACCCGACACGTCGTGGCTGGAGGCGAACCGGACGCTCTCCTACGCGGCCGTGTTCGCCGGCGCGATCGCCTTCGCCCGCCTGCTCGGAGCGCGCTGGCGTAGCGTGGTGGGAGCACTTGCCGCGCTCGCCACCATCCTCAGCGCGTATGCGCTGCTGGTCAAGGTGTTCCCCGGGACGTTCGACGCCGCGGATCCGGTCGGGCGCGTGCGAGCCCCATTCGACTACTGGAACGCCACCGGCCTGATGGCCGCGCTCGGGCTGGCCCCGGCTCTGTGGACGGGAGCCCGGCGGGATGGCGGACGCGTGCTGCGGGCCCTGAGCGTCCCCGCCGTGGCGATCCTCGTCACGGTGATGATCCTGTCGTATTCACGCAGCGCGCTGCTGGCCGCGATCGTCGGGAGCGGCTGCTGGTTCGTCCTGGTTCCGCTGCGACTGCGGGCGGCTCTCATGCTCCTGCTCGGCCTGGCGGGCGCGGCGGCCTTGGCCGGCTGGGCGCTCGCCACCCACGCGCTGACCCACGACCGCGTCTCGCTGGCGGCGCGCACGGCCGCCGGGCACGGATTCGGGCTCGTGCTCGTGCTCGTGCTCGCCCTCCTGACCGTCGCCGGCTTCGTCGCCGCCTTCGCGACGGACCGCGTACCGCTGGCGCCGGAGCTTCGGCGCCGGGTGGGGATCGCCCTGATCAGCCTGGCGGCGCTGGCACCACTCGGGGGCATCGGAGCATTGGCCGCCTCGTCCCGCGGTCTGACCGGCGAGATCTCTCACGTCTGGAACACGCTCACCAACCCCAACAGCGGCGTCGGCGACAGCCCAAATCGACTGGTCCAGCTTGGCAACAGTCGCCCGCGCTATTGGAGCGAAGGGCTGAAGGTGGGTGAGCACTCTCTCCTGCACGGTGTCGGCGCCGCGGGCTACGGAACCGCGCGCACTCGGTACACCAGCGACCCATGGATCGTCGAGCACGCGCACAGCTATCCGATCGAGACGTTCGCCGACTTCGGACTGATCGGACTCGGGCTCAACCTGGCCCTGTTGGTGGCCTGGTGGCTCGCCGCGGCGCGGACCTTCGGCCTGCGCCGGTTACGCGAGCAGCCCGAATCGGCAAGCCGCCAGGAGGCCATCGTGCAGGAGCGGGCCGTGGCGCAGGAACGGGCCGGGCTGCTGACCCTGCTTTGCGTCGTGGTGGTGTTTGGTGTGCACTCGACGATCGACTGGACGTGGTTCGTGCCCGGAACCGCCATTCCCGCCCTGTTCTGCGCCGGTTGGGTGGCTGGACGCGGTCCCCTCGCTCGGCGCCCCGGGAGGCTCCGGGAGCGCCCGCGGCTGCTGGAGCGGCCCGCCCTCGCCGCCTCGGTCATGGGCATCGCCGCGGTTTCCCTGCTCGCCGCGTGGGCGGTCTGGCAGCCGCTCCGCTCCGCCAATGCTGATTCAGCCGCGATCAGCGCCCTCACCCGCGGCGACGTCAAGGGCGCGTTCGGGGACGCCCGCGCCGCGGCGGCCAGTGACCCGGTGTCGGTTGAGCCGCTGTGGGAGCTCTCGGCGATCTACAGCGCGACGGGGGACCAGCACGCCGCCCATGCGCAGCTCGTCAAGGCGATCAGCCTGCAGCCCGACAATTCGGCGACCTGGCGCGAGCTTGGCTTCTATGACCTCCAGCACAACCAGCCCCATAAGGCCATGGGCGTGCTGCAAAAGGCGCTGGCGCTCGACCGTTCCTCCCCCCAGACGATCCAGGCGATCCAGCAGGCCCAGACCCAGCTCGCCGCGTCCGGACGCCGCAAGCCATGAGGGCTGCAGGCACCGTCCGCCGCCTGCTGACTTCGGCGTTCACCGTCACCGCGTTGGCGATGCTAACGCCGTCGTTGGCCGGCGCCAGCGGCACTCAGGAGTCGGTGTTCCAGGACGACGCCTATCTGATCTATCACTCACCCGCTGCGGTCAACCGTACGCTAGCGACGCTTGAGTCGCTCGGCGTGCAGCGGGTCCGCGTCACGCTCAAGTGGTCGACCGTTGCGCCGTCGCCCCAATCCCGCACCCGTCCGGCGCATTTCAACGCCCTTGATCCAGCCGCCTATCCTCGCGGCGTCTGGTCGCCGTATGACCGCGTGGTGGAACTGGCGGCGCGCCATCACATTGGCGTCGAGTTCAACCTGACTCCGCCAGGACCGCTGTGGGCGATGCGCCACGACTCGCCCACCGTGCGAGCGGCGGACCACTGGGCGCCGAATCCGGTGGACTTCTTCAATTTCGTGTATGCCGCCGGGCTTCGCTACAGCGGTGCCTACGGCACGGTCCCCCGGGTCCACGTGTGGTCGATCTGGAACGAGCCGAACCAGCCCGGCTGGCTGGCACCGCAGTGGCGGAACTACCGCGGAAGGCAGGTTCGCAACTCACCACGTCTGTACCGGCTCTACGCCAGTGCCGCGTACGCGGCGCTGTACTTCTCCAAGCACCTGACCGGACGCGACACGGTCCTGATCGGCGAGCTCGCACCCGAGGGCTACGAGACGCCCGGGTTCTACACCGCGATGACGCCGATGCCCTTCCTGCGCGCCCTCTACTGCCTCGACGGGGGCTACCGGCCGTTGCGTGGCAATGCTGCCACCGCGCTCGGCTGTCCGACGAGCGGGTCTCGGCAGGCGTTCGTGCGGGCCAATCCGGCCCTGTTCCTGGTCAGCGGATTCGCCCATCATCCGTATTACTTCCTGCACGCTCCCTGGGTGGGTACGAGCGAGGCCAACTTCGTCCCCCTGGCGAACCTCGGCCGGCTCGAGCGCGGGCTCGACCGCGCCTTCGGCGCCTACGGCGTCTCGCGGCGGCTCCCCATCTACCTGACCGAATACGGCTACCAGACCAATCCCCCCGACCCCTACGTGATCGTCACCCCGCAGCAGCAGGCGAGCTACCTGAACGCTGCCGACTACCTCGCCTGGAAGGACCCACGGGTACGCTCGGTGGCGCAGTTCCTGCTCTACGACGCCGGGCCGGACTCGCGTTACGGACCAGGGGACTTCAAGTACTGGGATACTTTTCAGACCGGATTGCGGTTCGCCGGCCGGGGGGCGAAGCCAGCCTTCGCCAGCTACCAGATGCCGATCTGGGTGCCCGCCACGCGGGTTCGCCGAGGGCGGACGATCCTCGTCTGGGGGCAGCTCCGCCCCGCCACCCATCTCGGCTCCCAGATCGCCTCGGTCCAGTGGCGCGGCACGCGCGGCGGCTACAAGACGATCGCTCGCGTGGCGACGAACCGCGAGGGGTACCTGAGCGTGCGGATCACGCCCGGGGGAAGCGGCCGGATCAGAATCGCCTGGCGGGCCGCCCACCGATCGCTGCTGGTCAGCCGCAGCGTGGCAATCAGCGTGCGCTAAGAGCCGGCTCGCGATCGAGCAGCGCGGGCGGCAGCGACCCGGGGCCACGGGCGGCGCAGACCGCCGTCATCAGTTCCTCGTACTGGTCGGTGACGGCGTCCCATGAGTACTGCTGCGAGCGGTGCAGCGCGCGCTTGCGGTATTCGGCGACCAGCTTCGGCTCACGCAGCAGGCGTTGCAACTGGCAGACGAGATCATCCACCCCGGTCTGGCCGGAGAAGTAGATTCCGGCATCGCCCACTGTCTCGGCGTTGGGGCGGTGGTCGTTGACCAGCACGCAGTTGCCGGCCGCCATCGCCTCGAGGATCACCGGGTGTGTCCCTCCCACCTCGGTCGGCGCGCAGAACACGTAGGCGTGGCGCTGGAGCTCCCAATAGTCGCGCCCGAAGATGTAGCCGGGGAACACGACCCGCGGATCGGCGGATCGCCACACCTGCCGGATGTACTCATCGGCATACGGCGCCCCTCCGACCACCGCCAGCTTCATTCCCCTGGCCTGCTCGGCCGGGATCCGGGAGAACGCCTCGACCAGCAGGTGCGGATTGTTCTCAGGCTCCAGCCGGCCAACGAACAGGATGTACTTGCGCGGTTCGAGCCCCAGCCGCTCCAGGGTCTGGGTCCCATCGTGGCCCGGGTCCTGCACGCCGTAGGGAACCACCCCGATCCGCTGGCCGTAGCGGCGCTCGAAGGTCTCGGCCACGGCGTGGCTGTCGGTGATCGCCTCGTCGGCCCAGCGGGGCGCCGTGCTCTCGGCAAATCGCAGGTAGGCCTTGGCGAATGCCGGCCACTTGCGCCGATCGGAGTCCAGCCCGTCGATGTTTATGACCGCAGGAATGCCGGCCCGGCGGGTGATCATGCACAGCGGCGAGTTGCCCGCGATGAAGAACAACGCCACATCGGGCTTGGTCACGCGCGCGACGTGGACGGCAGACAGCGCCGTATGCACGAACGTGTCGAGGTACTTGTTCTGCACCGTGCGCAGATGCACGAGCTGTGCGCCCTTGTAGGTCTCGAGCGTCGGGTCGACGACGTGCGGACGGCAGTACACGATCACCTCATGCCCGCGTTCGGTCAGGCGGGCGGTCAGCTGCTCCACCGCCGTTTCGAACCCGCTGTAGGAGGCGGGAATCCCGCGCGTGCCGAGGATCGCGATCTTCATGCGCCCAGGGCTAGAGAGTAGGCGTCCGCGTGCGCCTGTGCACAGGTGGCCCACGAGAAGCGCTCTGCCCGCCTGATTCCCTGCCGCGCGAGCTCTTCTCGGAGCACCGGATCGTCGGCCAGCTCGGCCATCGCCTCGGCGAACGAGCGAGGATCGCGAGCGTCCGCGTAGCGAACCGCGTCGGCGCAGATCTCGACTATCCCCGGCGATCGCGCGGCCAGCACCGGCGTGCCGACGGCCATCGCCTCGACCGGCGTCAACCCGAAGCCCTCGTACAGCGAAGGGTGAACGAGCGCAGCGGCCCGCCGGTAGAGCTCCCTCAGGTCCCGCGCGCTCGGCGCAGAAACGAGCCTGACCCCGGGCGCACGCGCCGCGGCCGAGCCGGCCAGGACGAGATCCAGGGGCGCGGTCGCGTCGGCGCGATAGCGCCGGTAGGCGTCCAGCAGCACGGCCAGGTTCTTGCGCGGTTCGTCATCCCCGACGTACAGGAAATGCACCGGTTGCGGGCGCGGAGATCCGCCCGGCGCCAGCTCCTGCCCGGGTCCGAGGGTCGCCACGACGATCCGCTCAGCCGGCACGTGCCACAGCTCCCGAGCATCAGCCGCCGTGGTCTCGCTGATGCAGATGACGACGCGGGCCGCCAGCGCAGCGGCTTGATGGGTCTTGTGGGCGTAGAGCCGATATCCCCGGGCAAAATGCCGCGGCAGCCGCTCGAACGCCAGGTCCACCACAGTCACAACCTGGGGGATCCGGGCGGCCGGGATGCGGGCGGGTAGCGGATGGTGGATCAGCTCGGCGCGTTGCCGGCGCGCCAGCCGGGGCAGCTCCAAGGCGGTCCAGCGCAGATCGCCGAGCAGGTTCCGGATGCTGCCGAGTCCCCCGCCCGCCGGCGGCCTTCGCCGCTCGTTGGCGACTTGAACCAGCTGCACCCCGTCGCAGGCCGACAACTCCTCGCACAGACGCGTGATGTAGATCCCCGTCCCCGAGAGCGGGGCGCGGCGGGCATAGGTGGTGTCGATCAGGACCCTCACCCCGCTCAGCGTACGGCGCGCGCCAGAAGCGTCCGCCGCCACAGCGGCGGTCCGCCCGCCGCGCGGACCTCGACCTCGACGAATCCGAACTCCTCCAGCAGGGTCTGCAGCGACCGCCGGGTGTAGAGGTGCAGGTGGTCGCCCAGCGGCTCCGAGAAGCGCTCGATCCCGCCCACCGCTACCCGCAGCCGCCCGTGCGAAGGCGTGCTCAGCAGCAGCCTCCCACCGGGCGCGAGCACGCGTCGCACCTCCGAGAGCCAGAGCGCCGTGTCCGCGACGTGTTCGATCACCTCGCTCGCCCAGACCAAATCGAACGAACCGTCCTGCAGCGGTAGCGGCCCGTCGATTGGGGCCAGCCGGAAATCAAGCGCGGGGTACTTCGCCCGGGCTCGCGTGAGTGCTGCCTCAGCGACCTCCACCCCGACCGTCGCGCCTGCGGCTCGGCTGAGCGCCACGGTGAACTCGCCGGCACCGCAGCCGAGGTCGAGCGCCCGGTCGTCAGGCCGAACCTCCGCCAGCAGATGAGCACGCCGGGTGGCGAAGTCGGGCGGCTCGCGCTCGGCCGGCAACCGCTCCCACAGCTCCTCGTAGTAGGCCTTCACACGGCGACGGTATCGCGCGCCCACGCGACATCCACGGGCTGGCGGGTTTAGAGTGGCCCGAGGATGCGGAGCCGTCGGCTGCTTGCAATCGCGCCGGTCGATCATCCCGGGGGCGCCGAAACGACGTTGCTGCGACTGCTGGGAAGCTTGCGGGGCCGGGGTTGGGAGGTGACCCTCACCACGCCGGGGCCAGGACCGTTGCGAGACCAGGCGCTGGGTGCGGGATTCGGATGGCGCTCGCTGGCGCTGGGCGGCCTGGCCCGCGGGGCCGGCGCCCGGGCCGTGGTGTCGTGGCCGCTGGCGCGCAAGCTTGCTCGCAACGCCGACGTCGTGTACTTGAACGGAGGCATCTGCGGCCGGCTGCTGCCCGCGCTGCCGGCGACCGCGCGGCGCGTGCTGCACATTCACGACATGGTCAAGCGGGTCCCCGGGTTCTGGCGCCGGGCTGACGTCGTCCTGACGGTGTCGGGCGCCGCGGCCAGACGACTTGAGGGTCTGGAGCCCCACGTCGTCTACGGCCCGGTCGATCCTGATCCCCCGGCGACGCCCGCGCCCTGGCCGACGGGCAGCGGCCCGGTGATCGGATTCGTGGGACGGATAGAGCCGCGCAAGGGTCCGCTTGATCTCGTGCGAGCGGCGCCCGCGATCCGGGTAGGAGCCCCCGGCGCCCGCGTCGTGGTCGTCGGGGAGGATCCGTACGACACGGATCCTGCCTACACGCAGGCGGTCACGTCCTCGCCCGAGGTCGAGCACTTCCCCTGGAGCGACAACGCCCCCGGCCTGATGCGCCACCTCGACGTGCTGGTGCTGCCCTCCTACGAGGAGCCATTCGGGACCGTTCTCTCCGAGGCGATGGCCGTCGGCACACCGGTGGTGGCGAGTGCCGTGGACGGGCTTCCGGAGGTCGTGCGCGACGGGGTGACGGGCCGGCTCATCCCCCCCGGGGCGCCCGACGCCCTCGCGTCGGCGGTGCTCGAGGTGCTGTCCCGTCGCGAGGAGATGGGGCGCGCGGCGCGCGAGCATGCCCGGCGCTTCTTCGCCGAGGCGTACGCTGACCGAGTGGAGCGTCTGATCTCGGCGTGAAGGTCGTTTTCGACAGCCGGGCGGCCAAAGACAGCCGCGGGATCGGACGCTACGCGCGCTGCCTGCTGGCGGGTCTGCGTGAGGCCGACCGCGGAGAGATCGTGGAATCGAACCATCCGCGCCGCTGCGACGTGTTCCATTCGCCGTGGATCGACGGAGCGATGTTGCGCTCCCCGGTCCCGATGGTGGTGACGCTGCACGACCTGATCCCGCTCAAGCGTCGCGGTGAGTACCTGCGCTCCGGGATGCGATTCAAGCTGCGGTATCTGGCGGTGCAGCGCGCCGTCCGGGTGATCGTCCCCACCCGCGTCGTCGCCGACGACGCGATGGCGATGCTGGGACTGCCGTCCGATCGAATCGCCGTGATCCCCGAGGCGGCCTCTACCTCGCTGTCGCCACGCTCACCACAGGAGGTCAAGGCGGTCCGCTCACGCTACGCCCTGCCGCAGCGCTACCTCGTCTGGGTCGGCGGGCTGCGCACACCGGACCCGCGCAAACGGGTCGCCGCGCTCGCCCGCGCGGCCAGGAGCATGCCGCTGGTGCTCGTCGGCGAGACCGGCCAATGGGCGAAGGAGCTGCCTGATGTGACGCTCACCGGGGAGGTCAGCGACGACGACCTCGCGGCGATCTACACCGGCGCCCACGCGCTCGTATTTCCGAGCGACGACGAGGGATTTGGGTTGCCCCCAGTGGAGGCACTCGCCTGCGGGACGCCCGTGGTCGCCTGCGACATCCCGGCGGTGCGCGAGGTGCTCGACGGCCGGGGCACGCTCACCGCGGTCGACGACCTCGACGGGCTCGTCGCTGCGGGGGAGGCGGCCAGCCGGCCGGCTCCGGCGCCGCCCGAGTGGAGCTGGTCGGAGGCGGCGAGCGCGACCTGGGACGTGTACGAGGAGGCGTCGGTCGCGCCGATTCGCTGGCGCGGTGGCCGCCGACCCTCGTTGCCCGAGCGGACCGAGCAGGCTGAGCGGGACTAGGTCTAGGTGTAGGACGGCGGCGTGATCCCGAACGGCGGCAGTCCGGTTCGGCGCCGTCCCTGGATCACTCGTCGGCGCGCCCGCGCCGCGGGCAGCAGCCGCCAGGCGTCACGATAGCCCTGCAGCAGGTGGCGCTCGCGCAGCAGCGCGTGCCCGAGCGCCAGTGCCTCGTAGCCGAGGATCGTCGGGCCGTGACGCGCCAGCCCCTGGGCGGTTTCGTTCTTGGCGATCATCAGCATGCGGTTGCGGAACTGCAGCCTTCTCGCCTGCTCGCTCATCTGGTTACGAGTCGACGGACTGTAGGTGCGAATGTGGCGGGCGACCGCGCTTGGCTCGTACGCGCACCGCCAGCCGAGCAGCTGGGCCCGCCAGGCCAGATCGGCGTCCGAGGCCCACAGCTCCATGTCCTCGTCGAGCACCTCCCGGCCTGGCAGCGCACAGTCCTCGAGGGTGAGCCGGCGGTACAGTGCCGCGGCACCATCGGCGCCGAACGCCTCGCCGGCGAGGCCGAACGCCGCCGCCGGCGCTCCGTGGCCGACCAGCCCGTTCTTGCGCCGCCGGTCGACGAACATCCCGGCGGCGTCGATCTGATCGAGTTCGGCGCCGGGACCGGGGGCGCTGACCCGCACCAGCTTCGGGGCCACCGAGCCGACCCGTGGCTCCTGGAGCCGCTTGACGGCCGCGTCCACGAATCCCGGAGCCAGGAAGCAATCCGCGTTGAGCAGCAGCACGGCGTCCCCGCCGGTCTGGGCCACGGCCGCGTTGATCGCCGCGGCATAGCTCAGCCGATGCTCCAGTCGGAGATGACGCGCGCCATGACGTCGGGCCAGCTCAGCGGTGCCGTCAGCCGAGGCATTGTCGACCACCACCACCTCGGCGCCGGGGCCCTGGGCCAGCGCGGCCGGCAGCGAGTGCTCCAGCATCGGGGCCTCGTCGACGCTCAGCAGCAGGATCGTCGTGGTCATACCAGCTCCCGGTAGACCTCGATCGTCCTCCGGGCGGTTGTCGCCCATGAGAACGACGCCGCCCACTCGCGCCCGGCGCGCCCGCGCGCCTCACGCTCGCCGGGGTCGCTGAGCAGTGCCGACAGGACGGCTTCCAGCTCCTCGGCCCCGCCGTCCGCCCCCGGGTCGAAATACAGCGCGGCTTCGCCGCCGGTCTGCGGTAGCGCCGCCGCCCGCGCCGTGATCACCGGAACCCCGCGAGCCATGGCCTCGAGCACCACGAGCCCGAACCCCTCGTAGAGACTCGGGTGAACCAGCACGTCGGCGCCACGAATCAGCGCATCGAGCTCCCCGTCGCTCAGATAACCGGTCAGCTCGAGCGGCGCCGCTCCCGCAAGCCCCCGCAGCGACGCTCCCTCGCCGCTGTCGACCCCAGCGAGCACAAGCCGGTGGAAAAGCTGACGGCGCCGGTGCAGGCTCGCGAAGGCTGTGACCAAGCTGCGCAGGTTCTTCTTCTGCCGCAGATCGCCGACGGCCACGACGTAGGGACCTGCTGGTGACGGGCCCTCCCCGAGCGCCAGCGCCGGGGCCTCCGGGATCACCCGCACCTTGGCCGAGTCGATCCCATAGCGATCACACAGGTCGCCCCGAGTGAACTCCGAAGGGCAGATGATCAGCTCCGCCGAGTGAGCCGCCGCCCGCGCCAGCGCGCGGTACTTCCAGCGGGTCCGCGGGACGAAGTCCGACGGCCAGGCCTCGAACGCGAGGTCGTGGATCGTGACCACCCCCGGGCATGAGCGGATCAACGGGAGGAAGCAGTTCGTCGCATGCACGAGCCGGGCGCGGCGGCGCCGCAGGTGCAGCGGCAGGCTGACCTGCTCGAACAGGATCTCGGGAACCCGGCCCGGCTGGGCGATCGCGTCGAGCCGGAGGCCGGGCGGATCGGCCGCGCGGAGCGCGTCGAGCAGGCACGCGGCGTAGCGCCCCCAACCGCGCAGCTCCGGGCCGCCCGCATCGCGGGCATCGATCGTGACCACAGGATCCATGACGAGGGCATTTTCCTCTGAGAAGAGCGGGACCGCTGGACCGCCGACCGCGTACCATCAGCCCAGACGTGAGCGAGCATGCCCTTCGCGAGGCGAGTGCACGCGCGCACGGGTCGCTCGCCGAGGGACCCAGGCCCGCCGCCTCGATCTTCGAGATCCCGATTGATCTGGCGCAGCCGGCCGAGTTGCTGCGGACCATTTCGACGTGGGCCTCCGAGCGTGCGACCCGGCGCGTCATGTACGTGAACGCCCATGTGGTCAACCAATCGCGGGTGACGCCGGGGCTCGGAGAGGCGCTCAGGCGCGCAGATCTCGTCTACTGCGACGGCTACGGCGTCCGGCTGGCGGCACGGGTGCTCGGGCTGCCGGTTCCTCACCGAATGACCGGCGCCGACTGGATCTGGGGGCTGGCCGCGCTGTGCGAGCTCTCCGATCAACCGATCTACCTGCTCGGGTCAGAGCCTCCGATCGCCAGCGAGGCAGCGGCCCGCCTGCGGCGCTGGTACCCGCGGCTGGACGTGGTCGGCGCCCATCACGGCTACTTCGATCTCGACTCGCCTCACAACGAGCGGGTGATCGAGGACATCAACGCGCATGCGCCGCGGATCGTGCTCGTCGGCATGGGCACGCCCAAACAGGAACTCTGGGTCGACCGCTACGCTGATCGGCTCGACGGCGCCGTCGTGTGGACCGTGGGTGCGCTGTTCGACTACGTCTCCGGCCACATCCCGCGAGCCCCACGATGGTTGGCCGACAACGGATTTGAATGGATCTTCCGACTCGCAATCGAACCCACCCGAATGTGGCGCCGATACCTGATCGGCAACCCGATCTTCCTGAGCCGGGTGCTGAGCGAGACCAAGCACCGGGCCGACCACCCCAGCTGATCCCGCGCTGGGGTAGCCCGGCCGCACAGAGGGGGCTCGCGGCGCTCATCGCCGTCTCGCTGCTGGCGCTGGCCTGGCACTTCAACCTCCGACCCCGGCACGCCGTCCTCAATGCGCTGGGGGACACGGCGCGGTCGCTGCTGGCCACGGTGGTCGTGTTCGGGATCTGCGGGTTCGGACTCGTGCGCCTGCTCCTTCCCGAGCGCCTGCGCGATGGCGAGCTGCTGTGGGTCCTCCCTACGGGCGGTTGCGCGGGAGGCCTGTTGATGACCGCGCTCGGCTTCGCCGCGATTCCGTACGCGGTCTCGCTGGTCCTGGTTCTGTGCGCGGGGCTGGCCTTCGCCGCCTACGCCGTGCGCTCGCGTGGATGGCCGGCGGTGCCCTCGCGCCGGCTGGGGTGGCCGGTGTACATGGCCTTCGTCGTACTGGTCGTCGCGCTGGTGCCAATGCTGTTCCACCAGCACTACGCGGCCCCGGTGGGAACCGGCTCCGATGCGCATGTGGCGACGGGGACGGCGACCTTCCTCAAGCACACCTATCCCACCGCCGTCAATGTCACGCAGCCGATCAACCAGATGCCGCCGACCTGGCGATCCAAGTACCCGATCTACTACATGCTGGCTGCCGTCTCCTCAGTCTCGGCCCTCGGCACATGGCAGGTGCTGGCGCCGCTGGCCGCGGTGCTGCTCGCCCTGGCTGCGATCGGGATGTTCCTGATCGCCAGGGAGATGCTCGGCGCACCCGCTGCGGTCGCCGTCGCCGCGATGGCGGTGGCCGGGCTGGATCGGATGGCGCTGCATACCGTGCTGAACCCCTACTTCAATCAGACCTGGGGCTTCTTCGCGATGCCGTTCACGGTCGTGCTGGGGTGGTGGGTGGTCCAACCGGGCGTCCCGAGACCAGCCCGCGTTCGAACCCTGGGCTTGGTGGCGATCTTCGCGCTCGTGCTGGCGTTCGCCTATCCCCTTGCCGCGCCGATCCCCGCCGTCCCGATCGCCGTGTTCGCCTGGAGCGAGCGGAGGCAACGGATCGCTCGGGGCGAGCGCGTGCTGCGGCTGCGCGGCCTGTATCGCGGGCCGCGCAGCCTGATCTGGATCGTGCCCGTCGTGGTCCTGATGGCGGTGCCGGCGGCGGGCGCGGTTCAGAAGGCGCTCTCGGCGGCCAACGTGCTCGCCCCGGGCCACTCGCTGCAGGGCTGGGGGGGTGACCTCGGCCACTTCATCCCCTTCAACCACTTCCTGTCGTTGCCGAACTCGCCCCTCGGAACGCTGTTGCTGATCGTCGTAGCAGGGCTCACCGTGCTGGGACTGTTGCGGCAGCCTCGGCCCCTGGCTTGGGGCCTGGGCGGCCTGATGCTGGTCGGACTGCTGCTGGGCGTGTATCTGCGTCACCGCCAGTACGGCTATTACTTCCACTTCAAGCTGCTCGCGTTCATCGGGCCGCTGGTGCTGCTGATCGCGGTTGTGGGCGCGGGGCAGCTGCGGCGTCCGGGCGTCGCGCTCATCGCTCTCCTGGCTGTCCTGTCCGGCGCCGCCGTGGTGGCCGAGCTGGGCGCCACCGGCTACCAGCTTCCCCAGGCCACCATCCAGCTCTCGAGCTGGGTGGCCTGGCTGCCCAGGGAAGCCTCGGTGCGCCTCGACATGACCGGACCGGAGCAGCTGTGGGGAGCGTCCTTCTTGACCGGGCGCCGGGTCTGCTCGCAGGCGCCGCTGCTGGGCACCGATTATCCCCACGTGGCGATCTCCAGGAAGGCCGACTACATCGTCGCCGACCGCAAGCTGGGCCGCCCGGCCGACGCCGTCGGGCCGGCGCTGCGAGAGAACGAGGGCTACGAGCTGTTCCGGGAGAGCTCGGCGGTGCCCGGCCTTGACCACTGCACGCAGCGGCGCTTTGACCGGATCTACAGCGGCGCGGGTTACAGCTCGTCCTGAGGAGCGGCCGGGCGGCGGTCAGTCGCCGCCGTCGAGCGGCGGCAGCGCCAGGGCATGGGCGCTGGCCCCCTCCTGCGCCACCGGAATCGTGCCCTCGAGGTTGATGACTCGATAGCCGCGGGCCGCCATCGCCGCGACGAATTCGCGGTGGGTGTCGTGCAACTCGCAGATGATCGCGGGTCGATGCTGGGTGATCGTCGTGTGCATGCCCTCCAGCACGGCCAGCTCGGCACCCTCGACATCGATCTTGACCAAGGTGGGAGGCGCGATCGCCCCGGATGCCACCAGGTCGTCGATGCTGACCAGCTCGATTTCGATGACCTGCTCGGTGTTGGGATGCTCGCCGTACTCCTCGAGCTTGGACCAGCTCTGGTCATCGACGATCTGCAGCCGCCCGACTCCGGACCGGGCTGACACGGCTTTCGGGATCACGACCAGGTTGGGGATGGCGTTCAGGGCGGCGTTGCTGCGGACCGCCTCGGCGTTGTCGGGCGCCGCCTCGAAGGCATAGACCCGCCCGTCTTCAAGCCCGGCCAGGTGCGCCCCCAGTAGCGAGAAGAACCCGAGGTTGGCCCCGATGTCGTAGAACACTCCCCCTCGCCCCAGGTGGCGGACCATCGCCTCCTGGACCGCGCTCTCAAGGTTCCCGAAGGCCAGCGAACCGAGGTGGGCGTGCGACAGCGGCAGGTAGCGCATGTCAAGGGCGAGGCCACCGCCATGGCCCTGGGGCACGCGCAGGACTCCGCGCTCCAGCATGCGCACCGCTGCGCGCAGTGCCAGGGCCCCGGCGTCGTCGCCCTGCATCGCCCGGGCGCGGAGCTTGCGCAGCCGTGGGTGACCGAGCCGGATCAGCCGCCGGATCAGCGCCGACCGGTTGAGCCCGAGGCGGGCCAACCAGGCCCGAGGACGCAGGCGCCGGCTCACGCTGCCGCCACCGTAGTCACGAGGGCTCGTAGCTGCTCGGCGATCCGAGCGTGCTCGTAGACCTCCAGCCGACGCTCGCCTCGCGCCTGCAGCTCCCCGCGCAGCTCGTCGTCGTCGATCACGATCCGCAGCAGTTCCGCCACTGTCTGCAGGCTGTCGTCCGTGCCGAGGAGAACGCCGGCCTCACCCACCACCTCTCCCACGGCTCCGGCGGCCCGGGCCACCACCGGGACGCGGAAGTGCAGGGCCTCGAGCAGCGGGATGCAAAAGCCCTCGTGCTCGGACAGGCAGAGGAACGCGTGGGCCTGGCGGTAGCGCTCAGCCAGCAGTTCGGAGGCGATCGCGGTCTCGAAGCTCACCGCACCCGGCGCCAGCTCGTCCGCCAGCTGCGCCAGCCCGCGCTGGAACTCGGCCGACAGGGGCACGCCGACGAGCACGAGGCGCGCCCGGGGCTCGAGCTCGCGGTAGTGGGCGAACGCGCGGATCACGAGATCCTGTCGCTTGTGCGGGGTCAGCCGGCCCACGAACAGGATCGTCGGGGCTCCGCCGGGCGGAGCTCCAGGCAGCCCAAGGCGAGCTCGGTCGAAGAGGATCGGCACCACGTCGGCCGCCCGCCCGGTCAGCTCACGCAGCTCCTGGGCGTTGAAGGCCGACACCCCGGCCAACGCGCCCACCTTGAGGCCGAGCTCGGCCAGCTGGGAGCGGGCCAGTTCGCAGCGGACCCCCTCGACCGGTTCATGAGCCCAGAAGTACTGCGCCGGCGTGATGTTGTGGGAGATCAGCAAGCTACGCCGAGAGGGCTCGAACAGCCGCTCGAGGCCGCGAGCATAGCCCGAATAGTGCAGCAGAACGACCTCTCGGTCGTCCGGGACGAAATCATGTAGCGGCCGGATCATCCGCCGCGGCATGTCCGGAGCTACCACGGCGGCGTAGTCCTCGCCGTCCCAGCCCCAGTGGCTGAACAGACGGCGGAAGGCCAGACCCTGATTGGTCACCGCGTCCACCGGGCCTGCGGCGCACAGCACCTGGGAGACCCTCATCGAGATGGGGATTCGCCGACGCCACGCTCGTGCTCGACGGCCTTCTCCAGCTCGTCAACGCGCTCTTCGAGGCGCATGACGTGCGCGGCGATATGGGCGTTGAACCGGCTCTGCTGTGCGCTCATCTGCCCGAGATATTGGCTCAGTAGCCGAATCAGCAAGCGCTTGAGTGCGGTGATCGGCCCCCCCAGCCGCCGGGTGGAGTAGACCTCGGCCTGCTCGGGCTCGATGATCGCCCACTCGGCCAGCCGCCGAGCCGAGACCGACAGCTGGTCCAGGCGTTTGGAGCGGTTCGCGGGATCGGGCTGACCTTGCCCCCCCGCTGCCCGTCTCGCTGCGGCCAGGGCCTCCGCTGGATCTTTCACCGTGCCACCTCGACCGGCGCGGCGTTGAATGACCAGCTGCCACGGAGATCGACTATCCCCTCAGCGGCCTCGGCGCCGGCAACGCTGAAGCTGAGCATGCGATCGATCCCCGGCGCGGTGTCGCCGGGCTCATGCACCCCGAGGACCACGTCGTAGTCGCAGCCGAGCCGCGTCCGGCGCGGTGCCGCGGACACCATCCAACCTCCGCCTGCGCGGCTCGGGACCGGGACCTGCGACCGGAACA
>JBPCMW010000063.1:0-6188 GCA_051001875.1 Solirubrobacteraceae bacterium
GTGGCAGAGCGCGCGGGCCAGAGCCATGGCGCGTTGATCGCCGAAGCGCAAGGCTCCGGTTCTTTGGCCCCTTGTGTGGGGCTGGTGGATGCGCTCGTAGAGCGCAGAGCCGATGGCACAGCTCTGACCGGCACGCTCGATCATAAGCAGCCGCTGGTTGACGTGGCGGGCCTTGTCGATTAGCTGTGGGAGGTTGTGCAGGCGGGCGGGGACGTCGAGGTCGCCAGGCTTGTTGATGACGGTCTCGACGCGCAGCGCACGCCCGTCTTTGAGGTACTGCTTGACGCGGGAGTGCTTGTAGCGGAAGTCGATCCGGACGTCGGTCCCCGAAGTGAAGACACGGGTTTGGTATGGATGCTGGGTTGGTCGGCGTAGGTGGCGGGCGAACACGAGCGAGACCTCTTCGGGGCGGCCGATCCCGACGTTGTCGGCGACCAACGCTTCGAAGAAGCTGCGGGCGCGCAGCGGGGTATCGAGCACCAATGTGCGCGACACCTCGACCTGGCGCATCGAGAGCTCCCACCAATAGCCGCCGGCGCGGTCCTCAGCGGTCAGCGGCGTCGGGATCCGCAGGATCCAGGAATCAAAGAACGCCTGAACGTGCTCCGGGCCGAAGGTGTCGCAGACGGCCTGCAACTGCTCGGGTCGATCGCAGCTGGCGAATCCGTTGGACAGCGCGGTGAACGTGATCCCGGAACGGGCGGCTTGGCGTTTGGCCCACTCGCGCCCGTTGAGCCAGACCTTCGCCGAGTACGGGGCATAGGTCCCGATCTTGATGAACCCCGGACCGAACTCGGGGTCCAGGATGTAGAAGTAGTAGATCCCGACGCGGCGCTCCTCACGGAAGTACTCAAAGCTGACGACCTTCCCGGGACCAGCACGGTTGCGCGCGGAGAACACCCACTGGAACTCCTGGCACGCGACGATCGCGACGACCCCGTAGCGCCCTTCGCGCTCGGCGGCGTCCAGGTACGGGCGGACGTGATCGAGCTTGCGGTCATCCCACCGCGAGCGATCCGGCTTCTTCAGGGCCAGGATCGGGACCTCACGGTCCGCGGCGAACGCCTTCACGTCCCGACGGAAGCGGCTCCCGATCGTCCCGAGCAACGCCGGCGACGGGATCTCGAACCCCGGATGATCTCGCAGGAACCGCACGAGCTGCCCGCCGACCTGCATCCGCGGGACGTACGCGTTCAGATACAGCCGATCGACACACTCGATCTCGAGCGCCACATGACCCTCGAGCACATCATTGATGTTCGCCACGCTCGTCATCCACGCAGCATGACCCAGATAGGTCCGGCTTTGCCCGACCGCCGTCACGAACCCGACGGGGGCGGCCGGGAGGAGGGCCTGACCCCCTCCCGCTAAAGTAGTCTGAGAGAATTCAATTGGTAGCGCGCCGGTCGGATCGGCCGAACGCACGACCAGGGAAGGGGATCGGAGATCCCCATGCAACACAGGACCGGAGACGACCAAACTTGGTCGGATCGTGAGCAGACCAGTGCTGATCGCGACCAGACGCATTCCGATGCCGACCAGACCGGCTCTGATCGGGACCAGACCGGCTCCGATCGGGACCAGGAGGCGGCCGATTGCGATCAGCTGGCGGCAGACCGTGACGAGGCGGCCAGCGACCATCGCTCCGACAAAAGTGACGTCGACGAGGCGAACGACAGCACTCGCCAGATGCGCCTCCGGACCTCGCGTGTTCGCGAGCAGACGGCCCACGACCGCTACGAAACGGCGCTGGTTCGAGACTCGACCGCGAGTGAGCGGGACCGGGCTGCGACGGCTCGGGATCGGGCAGGCGATCAGCGCGACTACGATGCCGACGAGCTTGACGCCGAGATGGCGCGCCTGGACAGCACGGGCACAGAGCGGGCGATCACCGGCGCCCAGATCATCCTGCGGGCAGCCCGCGACCGTCGCCGCGCGGCGCTCGACCGAGCGCGCGCCGCTGCGGCACGCACGGAAGCTGCGCAGGATCGCGCACAGGCCGCCCGTGACCGACAGCTGGCCGCTGCGGATCGGGCGCAGGCCGCAGCCGAGCGAGCGGCCGCGACGACCGACTCCCTGACCGGCGCCTGGCTGCGCGGACCCGGGCTGGCCGAGCTGCAGCATGAGATCGACCGGGTCCGCCGAGGGTCCGGACGGCTCGCCGTCGCCTATGTCGACGTGGACGGACTCAAGGCGATCAACGACAGCAAAGGCCACTCTGCCGGGGACGCCATGCTCAAGCGCGCCGTCGGCGCCATGCACGCCCACCTGCGCTCGTATGAGCTGATCATCCGCCTGGGGGGAGACGAGTTCCTGTGTGCGATGAGCGAAGCCACGATCGAGGATGTCCGAGGTCGCTTCGCGCAGATCAGCGCAGAGCTCTCAGCAGTGTCCGACGGCGGCTCGATCACGGCCGGTTTTGGCGCTCTTGCGAGTGATGACGCCCCGATGGACCTAGTCGAACGGGCCGATGCGGATCTGCTTGCCGCGCGCCGGCAGCATAGGGGTCCGGCGCTTGTGGCTGCCCCAGCCCGAAACGGTCAGAAGTGACCATTCAGGTTGTGAGCCCGCGGCACGGGAACCTGCGCGTCGCGATCAACGAGTGATCCACACGGTCCAACTGCGCGAATCCATGGTGTGCTGCTCAAGTCCTCCATCCTTCCGGCCGGCGTAGCGGCCGCGGTCGCGGTCATCGGATTGGCGCTGGGGACCAGTCGCGGCGGGGCAACCGCTGCTTCGTCAAGCCGCGTTTCCCCCGGCACCGCGGTGAGCCTGAAGATCGCCAATTATGCGTTCGCTCCCGCGAGCCTGACCGTCAAAGTGGGAACGACGATCACCGTCCACAACGCCGACAGCACGGCCCACACCGCCACGGCCGGCTCGGGCGCCTTTGACTCAGGGACCCTGAAGCCGGGCGGGTCGGCGCGTTTCACGCTGAAGAAGATCGGCACCTACGCCTACATTTGCCAGTTCCACGCGTTCATGGCCGGCACAATCAAGGTGGTTGGCTGATGCGCCCATTGCGGGTTGCCCCGGAGGCGTCGCTCGCCGCAGCGCTGGTGGCCGTCATCGCCGGCGTACACTTCGAGCAGTACGTCGACTTCATCAGCCAGGTGCCGACCGTCGGCGTGTTGTTTCTCCTCAACGCCGCCGGCGGGGCGGGCCTCACGCTCGCGCTGCTGAGCCGGGACGGCCGCCTCCGACTTCTCGCCGCCCTCGGATCGGTCGGCCTGGCCGCCGGGTCTCTGATCTCCATCGCGATCGCGCTCAGCGACAGCCTGTTCGGCTACAGCGAGCCGACGCTGCGGCTGCCGATCGTGATCGCGATCGTGGCCGAGGCGTTTGCCATTCCCGTGCTGGCGCTGCTGATCACGCGGGAACTCCGCAGTCGCTCCATTACGGTCGGCGACGACCTGGTCGGTGAGCGACTCGTCTGACCCCGGAACCGGGGCGAGGTCAAGCGTCCCGGAGGAGACTAAAAGTTGGCGTGGGTCTGGGCCACGCGATCCTGGCTGACCACTGGGTGCCGCTGGCGGTGGTCGGCCTCACACAGAAGCTCTCGCTGCGCAGGGTCGCCCGTCTTTCGCTGCTCGCTGGGATTGCGCATGTCCTCGTCTCGCTGCTGCTCGGGGGATCATCATCGGCCTCGGTCTCCAGTTCCGCTCCGCGATCGCGCTCAGAGCACGATCATCGGCGCCGTCCTCGTCCTCACCGGTCTCGGCTTCCTCGCCCTCGAGCTCAGCGGGCACGGCCACAGCCACAGCCACGAGCGCGGTCACTCCCACTCCCATGGACACGACCACGACCACGATCACGAGCCGGGCCCGCATTCGCCCGCCCAGAGCCGTGCGCGCGGGCTGATCGTCTTCTCGGCCGTGACGATCGGGACGATCGTCACGCTGACCCTGGTCGCGTGCTTTGGCGGGTACCAGAGTCAGGCCCAGTGGCTAGACCGGTGGGGTAATGCGTTCACCGCGCTCGTGCTGCTCGTGATCGGTGCGCTTGTGCTCACCGGGATCATCTAACCCGCGGCTCTCGAACGCGTACCGGCAGTGCTCGGAGCAGAAGTAGACGGTCCGCCCGTCACGTTCTGAGACGAACGCCTTCTTGCGGTCGACCTTCATCCCGCACTCGGGGTCGGTGGCACCACGTCGGACGGTGAGCAGGAAGAGCGCGGCGAAGATCATGACGCCGAGGAGATTGAGGAACAGCTTGGCGTCCAGCTGGATCGAGCCGAAGACGTCAGCCCGGGTGGGTCGAGTCTGAGGCACGATCCCGGCGACGTGGAACAGCCCGTCAACGATCAGCGCTGCGATCACTATCGTGACGAACATCAGGGCGGTGATCCGCAGCGCGAACGCTGAGCCGTAGTACTTCCGGTAGATCGCGATGATCGGAAGCACGATCAGGTCGGCGAAGATGAACGCGATGACGCCGCCGAAGGTGATCCCGCCTGACCACAGCACGGCGGCCAGCGGAACGTTGCCGACCGAGCAGACGAACGAGAGGACGGCGATGATCGGGCCCACGATCACGTTCTCGAGCGTCCGGATTCCCGCCGGCGCATCCTTGATGAACAGGCCGTTGAAGAAGTTGTTGCCCAGCTGCGCTACGAAGCCGGCGAGGAAGAAGCCGGTGAGGATCTCCTTCCACAGCATTCCCCAGTCATTGCGAAAGTTGTGGGCCACGTCGGACCACGCTTCGGCAGATTTCAGCCGCTCGCGGAAGCTCATCCGTCCATGAGCCATGTGGTGCTGATGACCCGTGTCGGCGTCGAGCGCGTGCTCGCGCGCCTGTGACTCGAGCTGGCGTGAGACGAACGTTCGCAGCAACAGGGTCATGACCGCGATCAGGACCAGCCCCCCGACGAACTCCGCGAGTGTGAACTGCCAGCCGATCAGCAGCCACATCACGATGCCAAGCTCGATCACCAGATTCGTCGAGGCGAACTGGAACGCCAATGCCGATGCCGCCGAGGCACCCTTTTGAAACAACGACTTGGCGATCGCGATCGCGGCATACGAGCATGACGATGACGCTGCCCCGAGCGCCGTCGCACGAGCGATGGTCCGGATCCCGGTGCCGCCGAGGCCAGCCTCGATTCGCTCGCGGGGGACCCACGCCTGAACGATCGCGGAGATGGCGAAGCCGAGCACCAGCGCCCACCACACCTCGTAGGCCATCAGGAATGCGTCCTTGAAGCCGGCGCCGATCGTGCTCAGCGCGCCGCTCATGATCAGCGGACCAGGCGCCCCACGGCGCTCATCATCTCGGCGGTCATCTCCCTCAGGCGCGCGGCATCGCCGGCGCCCTCGGCCATGCAGTGGTTGACGTGGTCATTCAGCAGCTGGAGGGCCACCTTGTCCATCGCCGCGGTCACGGCGGCGGCCTGCTGCAGGATGTCGATGCAGTAGCGGTCGTCCTCCACCATCTTCTGAATTCCGCGCACCTGCCCCTCGACCCGCCGCAGACGCGTCAGCAGCTCGTCCTTCGTGGGTGTGTAGCCCCGGACCGCGGGCTCGGAAGCCGTCATCGGCCAAGCATACTCCGGGGGAGTATCGGGCCGCAATCGGGCTGACGGATTGCGCTCGGAGCGGCCGAATAACAGTCAAGCCACGGTCAACGACGGCCGATAGGAGTACCAGGCGGGGAGCTCGGTGTGATCGCGCATGTTCAGGGTCAGCGCCGCGCGTTAGGCGACGAGCCCCGCGGCACGCTCAACAAGATCCAGTCACGAATTCAGCGCCGCGGGACGGGCGCCCCTGTCGAGACTGGCGCAAAAGTGAGGGAGCACGATGTCCACGGTTGTTGCAGAGCGGTCGCCGAGGCAAGCGGTGACGGGTCCCGCGCCGGTGAAGGCGGTACTGAGTACCCGAGGTGACGCGGCCTCTGATCGCGACGGCGCCGAGTGGATTGCCGCGGCATTGGAAGCGGCGTTGAGCGCACGTGCTCCGGCCCTCAACGCGTCAACTCCGCTGGTTCGCAAGCTGTCAGCAAGGGTCGGGCGGCGATTGACCCTTGACGCGCCATCCCTAGTGTCCTGCTGGTTTAATAGGTTTGCAGTTAGGGTAGGTGTTGGTCATGCCTATTCCTTCTGCTGTTCTGATCGAGTTGACCGATGACGAGCGCGCGGTGCTGGAGAGTTGGACGCGCCGGCACACGAGCGCTCAGGCGCTGGCGTTGAGAGC